>NZ_LZML01000059.1:0-5102 GCF_001665695.1 Nocardia sp. 852002-51101_SCH5132738
CCACCCCCGCACTGACCGCCTGATCGAACAGGATCACGCGGAAATCACCCCGATACACCACCCGCTTGGACTTGACCTTCACTCTTCCTGCCTCGGGTGTCCGACCCGTCGGGCAGTGCACGAATCGGCCGATCCCGCATCATGATTCGGTGCATCGGCGTGTCCGGGCAGCCCTGCGGCCGAGTTCGGCGGCGAGCGATCCCGCGGCTCCTGTGACGGATGTAGCCGTCGTGGCCACCGTTGCCTGCCGGGACGCGTGCGACGGTGACGGGCGCTGCAGACAACGGTGAATCCCCTCTCGGTCGACATCCTCGACGGGCATGGTGGTGACGTACCCCGGCCGTCGAACGATCGCACCTGTCGGTGCATCGTTGCCGCGGCGCTGAGCGAGACGCCGAGGTGACGGGAACCGGATCCGCTGCCGACGAGGTGCGCCGAGTGATCCGGCGGGGTGCGCCACCGCACCTTAGTTTATACAAACTTTGGATGTATAAATAGAGCCAGTCTTGGGCCGGCGTTATTGACGACCTGCTCGAGTGGTGGGGCAGGAGACCGGGACGGCTCGACTTGATGGCATCGAACGCTGGCTGTTCGACAAGGGCGTACCCGGGAAAGGAGCTGACGCCCGATCCCGAGCGATGACTGCCAGTCGACTCGTGTGTGAATGTGGTTGGCGCCGGGCAACACTGACAGCTACCAGATTGTCAACGAAGCGTTTTGTCGAATGATCGCCACATGCGAACGGGCCGAGGCGCTTTCGGATCAGCAGGGCTGGAACGGGTAGCACGGGTGCGGCGGCGCGGCCGTCGTCGTCGGCTGGACTCGTTGTGGTGCCACCGCCGGCGCGGTGGTCACTTGCCCGGGGGTGCCGGTGCTGGTCGCTGAATAGGGCGGGCCAGGCGGGTCGGGGTGAGCCGGCCTCTCAGGGTCACCGATTCGCCGAGTTGCCAGTGTTCGGCTTCGGTGGGGGCGGACGCGGCAACCGTCTTATCCGAGGTGAGGAGCAGGGAGTCGCGTTTTGCCAGTTCACAGAGGCGGGCGGCTTCGTTGACAGCGTCGCCGATCACCGTGAATTCGTAGCGCTGCCGAGCGCCGACATTGCCTGCGACAACACGGCCCTCGGCGATTCCGATCGCAGCGACGAAATCCGCGGCGTCGGTATCGAGTCTGGCGTGGATCGCGCGGCCGCACGCCAATGCGGCGCCCGCTGCGTCGGGAAGCGTTGCAGGCGTGCCGAATACGGCCAGCGCCGCGTCTCCTTCGAACTTGTTGAGCAAGCCGCCGTGGCGCTCCACCTCGTCCACCACCACACTGAAGAAGCGATTGAGAATCGCGACCATCTCGGGTGCGGGCAGGGACGCGGCCATGGTCGTGGATCCGACGATATCGATGAACAGTGCGGCCGCCTCGACTTCGACGCCGCCGAGCGCGGCCGTGCCTGTCAGTGCGGCGTTGGCGACCTCGCGCCCTACGTGCCTGCCGAACAGGTCCCGGATCTGCTCGCGTTCGCGCAAACCGCCGACCATATTGTTGAAACCGCTCTGCAGTTCGCCCAGTTCGGTGCCGTCGTAGACCGCGAGTTCCAGATCGAATTCGCCCTTCTCCACCTCGCGCATCGCTCGGCGCACACCACTGATCGGGGCGACGGTCGCGGCCAGCGTCTGTGTCATCAGCAGCAAGCCGATCAGCAGGGTCGCACCGCCCAGCGAAAGCACGCACACTGCTAACCGGGCCGTGCTCACATCGTCGCTGCACAAAGCGAGCACCGCGAGCACCATCAGGCCCGCCACCGGGAGACCCGAACCGACCATCCACATCAACAACGATCGCCCGACGACGCCGATTCCGCGGCGGGAACGCGACTTCCGTGCCGAGAGCACTCGCGAGGTCACCGGTCGCAACGCGAATTCGATGATCAGATAGGTACTCGCGCACACCACAACCGCGCTGAAGGTGATCCCGAACGCGACCTTGGCGATCAGCCCGGGGTCGGCGAGTCCGGCGAGCAGCGTGAGCACAGCCACACCGCCGAACCACAGCACCGCCTGGATCCGCACCAGTCGCCGCGGCACTGCTGCGGCGGCGGTTTGTTGCCGTTCGGTGGGCACCGCATCCGGGTCGAGGGCCCAGCCCAGCGCGCCCAAACCGCGCACAGTGCCCCACCAGACGCCGATCAACACGGCGACCACGGCATATACCGGGGCGGCGACGGCATCGACCAAGACGATCTTCTCAGCGAAGACGGAAGGTCCGGGGAGGACGAAACCGATCAACGTGATCGAGACGAATACACCGGCCAGGTTGGCCAGCACGATCGGCACCGTCAACAGCAATTGCACGCGCAGCCGCCGAGTTCCCGCGGCTTCGTCCTCGCGTCCCAGCAGCCGCGACCCCCAAGGCGCCGCCTCGAGTGGGGTATTGCTGCGCGGCATACTCGGCCCGCCCTTTCTGGATCTACGTCGTACCGAGGGCCGGGTCGCCCGAAACACACATACTATGTCTCCGGCTCGCCTTGTCGCGCTTTGCGGAGCAGGCCAGGCCGGTCGCCGCACGACGCATCTGCGTGGACGAGAAAAGCCTCACCATGTGGCGAATGCAGGGAGTCACGCGCAGGTCGCTACCCAGGGGCGCCCAGGTGCCTGCGTGTACATGGCGGCCACGTCGACGCAGAAGTGCAGGCGGCGGCGAACCGATCGTTCAAGCGGGAAGAGTGTCGCCGGGGAACCCGTGGCACGGGTGTACCTCGTAGTGCATCATTCCGGCTTGCACGCACGGGTCCTCGGCGAGGATCGCGGTGGCCTCTCCGGCAGGGACGGTCATGATCGCGACGCCTGCGATGGTGTCGGAGGCGACTGGGCACAGGACGGCGATCACGCCATCGGATCGAAGCGAGACCATGCGGCGCTGGTGCTCTAGTTCGATTGCGTTCGCGCCGTCCATGTTTCGGTTCGGCCCCCAGTGCAGCACGGACAGGCTGTAGGGTTTCGCGGTCGCGGCCAGCGCTTGAATCTGTTCGTCGGTCACGGTCGTGCTCAATGCTGTCTCCTCAGGTCGGCCGTGCTTTGCCTCCGCGACGATAACTGCCTCGGGATCATCGGGCAGCGGATCGAGTGCCGCGGTGGCAGTTGGCCAGGATCGCGTCGTGGATGAACTGCGACAGTCCCGGGGCCATGTCGTCGTAGTTGAGGCCGAACCGGACAATTTCGTGCGGCCTACCACGGACACCTTCTACGGTTCCCCCAGTTCGAGCCACTGCCATTTCATGCGACCTCGCACAAGGCGCTCGGAGCCGGTGAATCCGCTGACAGTAACCTCTCCGATACCGACTGTAACGAGCAAGTAACGGTCAATGTCTACTCTGACGCGGAAGATATCGCCAAGGGTAAAGCGAATAGGTACATAAAATGCATCGTTCCCGCAGCGTACATCGCACGTGCTGATGACCGGGCCCCAACAAAACCGATTTGTCGCAGGAAAAGATGTCTGAACCTTGGTCATTCAATTCAGAGGACATGCATCTCCGTATCTGGCTGGGCGACATGGCCTTCGATTACATTGCCTCTTCTGTGGCGGTAGCCAATCTGATCAGCGACTGGCGTCGGAGGCCCTGGTACGCAATCGAACTGATCCGGATCGGCTACGACAATCCGCAACTGCCACGGTTGCCCTGCGCTCGATTGTTCCAAGGGCCATGAGAACGGGACCCCTGGCAGTGGTGTCGAGGTGTCGGACATGTCGGCCTTTCGTGTCAAGGGATTTCGCGGGTGGCTGCCACCTCGCTGGGCACGGTCGTTGATATCGGCTCGATCGACGTCGGATGCGTTGATGGAGTTGAGGAATCCGGGTGCGTCTCCGGTTGTTGCATCGATCTCGCCCTGGACCCATGGGTCGGGGCGTGGATCGGCGTGTGCCGCAGCGGTTGTCGTGACGAGTGCGGTGCCGATGGTGATCGCGGCGAGCAGTGACGATGCGGTGATGCGGGCGGTCCTGCAGATCGGCCATCGATCCGAAGTGGTATGGCGTTCGGGCGAGTCCGGAAGGCGCGACGGCGAGCATCGTCAGAGCCGTGGCGAAACCCGATCCACTACAGAAGCGAATCCCGTTGAAAAACGGAACAATACTACCGGTGATGCCTGCTAGGACACCCGCTCGATCCCGGTGGCCTGCTTCGAGACCTTCTGATCAGCGGGTTGGCGCCGGGGGTGTAGTCGGGGCAGCCAGGCAGGGACGGCGGTGCGGTAGCGCTCGTATTGCGCGCCGTAGCGTGCGGTGAGCGTCGGCTGTTCGTAGGCGAGTACCGGCCGGAATCCGCGGAGATATCCGGGCCGCGCTCGCCGCCTCGCTGGAGCAGGCACGCGGTGACCGGTGACTCCTCGGTGGACCAGCGCCACGACCGCGACGACGCCCAGCACCGTCCACGCCAGGGTCAGCACGACAGCCAGAGCGAACATGCGGTAACCCCACGCAGAGGTGAGTCCGTGCAGCCTCGCCCGCCGGTGTGGCGGCTGCGATCGCAGATGCCAAGTCTCGGTGGGGTTTCGCCGCCGCGTCTCCGCGGATCGAGCACACAAGTCGTGACCTGTCTCGAATCCAAGGTTTAGAGACATCTGGCATGAGCCGCGCCGTCGTCTGGTCCTCGAACGCCTCGATGAGTTCGAGTCCCCATTGAAGAAGGTGACGATCATCGGTATCGGCCGCACCGCCGAAGCTGCCGTGGCCCAGCTCGCATCGAGCGACCGACTCGGTATCCGCCTCCGCGTTTCCATCGCTGGAAGTCGGCTGCGCCACGCCCGGCGGGCTTATCGTGGAATCATGTCTGCCGACAAAAGTAGTGGCAGGAGGGCCGACCAGAAGTTGGTGCGGCCGCGGGAGGAGCTCACACCTCTGCCGGATCTATCGCATGGTGGCCCACGCGCCGGGCCGGGGTTGAGTCCAGCAGGATGGTGTATGGCCGGACGCCAGCAAAGTGCGGGCGTGTCGTAGCCGGATAGGGGGTGGTCACCGCGTGATCCTTCAAAAGACCGGCAAGTCACTTGAAGGAAAGAAAGTTCACGCGATGACCTCTGTCCAGCCTATCGACCCGTCCAAGATGCTGTCGGACC
>NZ_LZML01000060.1:0-1304 GCF_001665695.1 Nocardia sp. 852002-51101_SCH5132738
CGTCAATGTAATGCTGTTGGCACCCAGCGGGGTTCGCTCGTTTTTTCGCTGCCCCAGCGTTGCGATGCTGGTGGCTTGTCACGATGTGCGGCCCCGCTGGGCCCGGCCGGTGGGGTTCGTGGCCTGATAGGAGCGCGCGACCTGCCCGATTGACGCGTGCCCGTCCTCACCCGGCTCGTCAGCCTGGATGAACAGTGGAGAGGACGAACCCCTTTGAGCCCGGTAGTGATTGGTGTTGATGCGCATAAGCGCAGCCATACCATGGTGGCCGCCGACGCGGTCGGCCGCCGACTGGCGGTCAAGACGATTGGAACGACCAGCGAAGACCATCTGAAGGCGGTGGAGTGGGCCCGACAGTGGCCCGACACGAAGTTCGCGCTCGAAGACTGCCGCCACGTCACCCGCAGGTTCGAACGTGACCTTCTCGGCGCGGGACTCGAAGTGGTCCGGGTGCCAACGCATCTGATGGCTGCGGCCCGCCGCGGCGGCCGCGAAAAAGGCAAATCCGACCCGATCGACGCCCTGGCTGTCGCGCATGCCGCATTGCGCGAACCAGACCTGCCGACCGCGCGCCTGGACGGCCCCGCGCGTGAGGTGAAGCTGCTGTCGGACTATCGCCATACTCTGGTCACCGAGCGCACGGAGCTGATCAACCGGCTGCGCTGGCACCTTCACGAACTCGATCCTGGGCTCGAAATCCCCTCCCGAGGACTGCGCCGCTACTGCGTCATCGACGACCTTGCTCAGCGACTGACCGAGTTCGACGGCCTGGTCGCCGAACTCGCGCGGGCGATGACCGCCCGCTGCCGGGAGCTGACCCAGCAGGTCAACGATCTGGAGCGCCAACTACGTGACCGGATCCGGGCTCTGGCACCGAGCCTGCTGGCCGTTCCCGGCTGCGGGGTCCTGTCGGCCGCAGTAATCGTCGGGGAAACTGCTGGAGCGCAACGGTTTCGGAACAAGAATGCTTATGCGCGGTTCACCGGGACCGCTCCGATCCCAGTGTGGTCGGGCGCCACCTCGGGCAAGGTACGACTCAATCGCGGCGGCAACCGCTGGATCAACTGCGCCCTGCACATGATCGCGCTCACCCAGACTCGCGGCCACGGACCGGGCAAGGAATACGTCGACAAGCTCGTCGGCCGGGGAAAGACCCGCGTCGAGGCCATGCGACTGCTGCGCCGGCGCCTGTCCGACGTCGTCTTCCGAGCCCTGATCAGCGACGAACGAACCGTAGCCCAGCAGTCCACCGCGGTCACCGAAATCGCTGCGCTGCACGCAGCTTGACATAGGAGCATCGCCGA
>NZ_LZML01000061.1:0-57169 GCF_001665695.1 Nocardia sp. 852002-51101_SCH5132738
ACGGCGGCAGCCGGAGAAAATCATCGCCGGATATCGCGCATATCGTCGCACGTCGAAACGCCGAACGGCCCGCCTTCGAGAAGGCGGGCCGTTCGGCGTTCGGGCGGGCTCAGCCGTAGATCGCCTCGACCTCGTCCGCGTAGTTCTTCATCACCACGTTGCGCTTGAGCGACATCTTCGGCGTCAGCTCACCGCTCTCCTCGGTCCAGTCGACCGGCAGGATGCGGGTCTTCTTGATCGCCTCCGCGTGCGAGACCAGCTTGTTGGTGTCCTTGACCGCCTTGTCGATCTCGGCGTTCAGTTCGGGCAGCTCGATCAGCTTCTCGATCGGGGTGTCCTCGGGCACGTTGTTGCGGGTCTTCCAGCCGGGCAGCGCCTCCGGGTCGAGGGTGATCAGCGCGCCGACGAACGGCTTGCCGTCGCCCACCACCATCACCTGACTGATCAGCGGATGCGAGCGCAGGGAATCCTCGAGCATCGCCGGGGAGACGTTCTTACCGCCGGCGGTGACGATGATTTCCTTCTTGCGGCCGGTGATCGTGATGAAACCCTGTTCGTCGATCGCACCGAGATCGCCGGTCTTGAACCAGCCGTCGTCGAAGGCGTCCTCGGTCGCTGTCGGGTTGTTCCAGTACCCGGCGAAGACGACCGGGCCGCGCAGCAGCAGCTCGCCGTCGTCGGCCACCTTGGCGGCGTGACCGCCGAGCGGGCGGCCCACCGAGCCGACCTTCAGGTGTTCGGGGGTGTTCACCGAAACAGCGGCGGTGCTCTCGGTCAGGCCGTAGCCCTCGTAGATCGTGACGCCGATGCCGCGGAAGAAGTGGCCCAGCCGCGCGCCGAGGGGGCCGCCGCCGGAGACGGCGGACTTGCAGCGCCCGCCCATGGCCTCGCGCAGCTTGCCGTAGACCAGTTTGTCGAACACGGTGTGCTTGACCTTGAGCACCAGCCCCGGGCCGCCGTTGTCCAGTGCCTGGCTGTACTCCACGGCGGTGTCGGCGGCGAGATCGAAGATCTTGCCCTTGCCGCCGTCGTGCGCCTTCTGCTTGGCGCCGTTGAACACCTTCTCGAACACCCGCGGCACCGAGAGGATGAAGTCCGGCTTGTACTCGCCGAACTGCTCGACCAGCGTTGACCAGTCGGCCGTGTGCGCGACGGTGACACCGGCGTCGAAGGCCGCCAGCGCGACCGCGCGGGCGAAGACGTGGGCCAGCGGCAGGAACAGCAGCGACCGGTGGCCCGGCTTGAGGAACTGCGGCATCGCGGCGCGGTCGGCAGCCGATTCGGCGTAGAGGTTGGCATGCGAGAGCATGACGCCCTTGGGCCGGCCGGTGGTGCCCGAGGTGTAGATCAGCGACGCCGGCGAGGCGGCCTCGACCTGCTTGCGGCGCTCGTGCACGACCTCGTCGCCGAGATCCTTGCCGCGGGCGACCAGGGTGTCGATCGCGCCGTCGTCGATCACCAGCGGCTCGCCCAATTCGGGCAGACCGTCCTCGATCTCGGCGATGGTGGCCCGGTGCCGGGCGTTCTCGACCACGATCAGCTTCGTGCCCGAATCCGAGAGGATCCAGCGCGCCTGTTCGGCGGAGGAGCTGTCGAAGATCGCGACGGTGCAGCCGCCGGCCGCCCAGATGGCGAAGTCCAGCACGACCCACTCGTACCGGGTGGAGGCCAGGATGGCGACCCGGTCGCCGAGTTCGATGCCCGAGGCGATCAGTCCCTTGGCCACCGCGGTGACGTGCTTCGCGAACTCCGCCGCGGTGACATCTGTCCAACCGCCCTTGCCGTCCGGCCTGTTGAACACCACCAGGCCGGGCGTGCGCTCGGCGTGCCGGAAGGCGCCATCGGACATATTGGCGTCTTCGGGGATGGTGTAGGTAGCCGGGACTTCGAACTCTCGCATCGGTGCCCTTCCACGTGGTCTACTCGCCAGTAATTTACGCCAGCCGCAACGGCAGGTTCCGCCCGGCCGCCCGGTCGAGGATTTTCGACGTGGGTGCGGCCGGGCGGAACCTGTCCTACGGCTCCTATCCTATGGATCCGGTTTGCGCTGGTTGCAGCGATTGACCGAGGAATCCCGCCAGTTCGCGCGCGGCGAGCGCGGCCGGCGCCACCAGCGACGCCTGCAACTGCGAGACGTGCCAGAGCCCGCGCGTCACCGAGAACTGCATCGGCACCTCCGCGGCCCGCAGCGCCGCCGCCAGGCGCACGCACTGCGAATGCAGCAACTCGCCCTCGTCGACCTGGACGTAGGTCGCGGGCAGCCCACCCAGGGACCCCAGCAGTGGCGCGTAGCCCGGATCCAGCGGATCGCCGTCGCCCAGATAGGCGGCGGCGCACAACCGCGACCACGCCTTGTTGACCACCAGATCCCGCTCGCGCGCCGGCAGCTCGTTCGGATCGGCCCACGGGGCGATCAAACCCAGTGCGGCGGGCCGCATTCCGTGCCGGTCGCGCAACCGCAACGCCAGCGCGAGCGACAGTCCGCCGCCGGCGGAATCGCCCGCGACCGCGATCTGCTGCGGCGCGAGTCCGGTGGACACCAGCTCCAGGAAGGCCGCCTCGGCATCGTCGAGCGCGGCCGGATACGGATGTTCCGGCGCCAGCCGATAGTCCGGAACATAGACCGGACAACCGATTTCGCGCGCCAGATGCGCCGCCAGCGACCGATGGGTCGCCGACGACCCGATGGTGTACCCACCACCGTGCAGATACAGCACCGCAGCCGGGCCGTCGGCCGGTCCGGCGGTCACCCGCTCGGCGGGACGGCCGCCCAGCCGCATCCGATGCACCCGGGTGCCGGCGGGCAGCCTCTGCAACACCGAACCGGCGTCGAGCAGGTAGCGCTGGGCCTCCCACGGCAGCCGGCTGTGCATCGCGAACCGGAACATCGGCCCGAGGACGGCCCGCGCGACGGGCAGCGGCAGGGACAAGGGTTTCGAAAGACCAGGCATCACAGTCGGTTCCCGCGGCGGATCAGGGCAGGAACCGGCTGTTGACGACGTTCGCGATGCGCTGATAGTAGGACGCGGTGGTGCGCACGAACAGATCGAGCGCTTTCGCCTCCCAGCCGATCAGCACGCGGCCGTGGCCCTTGCGCACGGCCTCGGTGATGGTCTGCGCGGCCATCTCCGGGGTGTGCAGGGCGAGCTGCTTGTCGAAGAACGAGGAGAACTTCTGGGCGTCGATCCCCTCGGCGTAGGTGGCGTTGCGCGCCACGGCGGTCTTGATACCGCCGGGATGGACGCAGGTCACCTTGATCGGATGCTTGCGCGCCATCATCTCCTGGCGCAGCGATTCGGTGAAGCCGCGGACCGCGAATTTGGCCGCGTTGTACGCACTCTGACCCGGCACCGCGATCAGGCCGAACAGACTGGACACGTTGATCACGTGCCCGTCACCGGATTCGATGAGGGCCGGCAGGAACGCCTTGGTGCCGTTGACGACGCCCCAGAAATCGACATCCATGATGCGCTCGATGTCTTTGAACTGGGAGTCGATCACCTCGCCGTGGAAGGCGATACCGGCGTTGTTGTAGATCTGGTGCACCACGCCGAAGTGCTTTTTCACCTCGTCGGCGTAGAGCAGCACCGCTTCACGCTCGGCCACGTTGAGCCGATCGGACTTCACCTGCGCGCCCAGCGCCTCGACGCGGCGGACGGTTTCGGCCAGACCCTCGGTATCGATGTCGGAGAGGGCGAGTTTCGCGCCCCGGCGGGCCAGATTCTCGGCCAGCGCGCGGCCGATACCCGAGCCGGCGCCCGTGATCACACATACCTTGCCCGTGAAATAAGCGTCATTGCTCACTGTGCTGCTACCACTTTCAGATCGGGACCCGCGGCCCCGTCGGTCGATCGGGTCGTGTCGTACGCCGCGACGTCGAATTTCTCGGTCAGCTTGCGGAAGCGGAACGTGAAATCGGGCCACAGCGTGGTGTTGTTGCCGTGCTTGTCCAGATACCAGCTGGCACAACCACCGTTGAGCCAGACGCTGTTGGACATGCGGTCCTGCAGATCGCGGTTGTAGCTGTCCTGCGCGTCTTTCCTCACCTCGACCGTACGCAGGCCGCGCTGGTCGAAGGTGGCGATCGCGTCGGCGATGTAGTTGATCTGCGATTCGATCATGTACACCATCGAGGTGTGGCCGAGGCCGACGTTCGGGCCGAGCAGGAAGAACATGTTCGGGAAGTTGTGGATCGCCGCACCCTTGTAGCCCTGCTGCCCGATCTCGTCGAACAGTTCGGTGAGCGTGCGGCCGTCGCGACCGGAGATCGTCTCGTACACCGGCGAATCGGTGACGTGGAATCCGGTCGCCACGATGAGCGCGTCGATCTCGCGCTCGGTGCCGTCGGCGGTGACGATGGAATTCGCGCGGATCTCGCGGATGCCGTCGGTGACCACGTCGACGTTGTCGCGCCCGAGCGCCGGGTAGTACTCGTTGGAGATCAGCATGCGCTTGCAGCCGATGCGGAAGTTCGGCGTGACCTTCTCCCGCAGCTGCGCGTCCGGCACCTCGAGCCGCAGCTTCAGCCGGGCCAGGCCCTCCAGCGCGAGCATAGCCGGCGGGAATTTCGCCAGGCCGACGACCTGCGTTTCACGGGCGGCGTAGATGGCCGCGCGCGACAACTTCTGCACGCCCGGAACATATTTGAAGGCCAGGCGCTCGGGCAGGGTGTACGGGCGGTCGATCCGCGGCAGCAGCCACGGCGCGGTGCGCTGGTAGACGTCGAGATGGGCCACCTTCGGCGCGATCGACGGCACGATCTGGATGGCGGAGGCGCCGGTGCCGATCACCGCGACCCGCTTGCCGGTCAGATCCGCGTCGTGATCCCAGCGTGCGGAGTGGAAGATGCGGCCCCGGAAGTCGTTGATGCCCTTGATATCCGGAAGATTCGGCTCGCACAGCGCGCCGACGGCGGAGACCAGGATATCGGCGGTGAACGCGCCCTTGCTGGTCTGCACCTCCCAGCGGGCTTGCTCCTCGTTCCACCGGGCGCCGGTCATCTCGCAGTCGAAGATGTGCTTGTCCCGCACGCCGTGACGGTCGGCCACGCCCTGGATGTAGGACTGGATCTCCGGCTGCTTGGAGAACGAGCGCGACCAGTTCGGATTGAGCGCGAACGAGTAGGAGTACAGCTGCGACGGCACATCGCAGGCCGCGCCGGGGTAGGTGTTGTCGCGCCAGGTACCGCCGACGTCGTTGCCGCGCTCGAGCACCAGGTAGTCGTCACGACCCTGCCGGCTCAAACGGATGGCCAGGCCCAGGCCCGAGAATCCACTGCCGACGATCAACGTATGCACATGACGCGCCCCCGCTGCACTGCGGCTCCGCCCATCACGGCCTTCGCGGCGCTCTCCGTGGTCACGCAAGCTACCGCCTTCGAGCGCGTCGCTACGGCCGTTGTCTGTAACCCTACGACTCATGTATCAAACCCTACGATCCTATTGAGCAGGAGTCAACAGTATTGACTACCGTTCAGTAGGATGGCAACCGTGAGTGACAACGGTCCCGGCACCAAACGGGTGCGGCTGAGCCCGGACGAACGCCGCGAACAGCTGGTGTCCCTGGGCGTGAAAATGCTGCGCGACCGCACGCTGGAGGACATTTCCATCGGGGAGATCGCACGGCAGGCGGGAATCTCGCGCGGCCTGCTCTTCCACTACTTCGCCTCGAAACAGGATTTTCAGCGCGCCATCGTGCGCCGCGCCAACGAGGAACTACTCGCTCGCACCATGCCCGACCGCAGCCTCGATCTGTTCAGCATGCTGCGCGACGCGGTCGAACGCTACATCGACTACGTCAGCGAGAACCGGATCTCCTATCAGGGCCTGCTGCGCGGACCCGCCAGCGGCAGCCCCGAACTGGTAGCCCTCGCCGATGCCACCCGCGATGCCATGGTGGACCGCATCCTCACCGAAACCCCGCTGGCGGCAGACGATCCCGAACTGCCGCGACTGCGCCTGGTCTTCCGCGGCTGGATCGCGTTCGTCGAGGAGACGACGCTGATCTGGTTGCGGGAGGAGCAGATCGGCCGTACCGAGTTGATCGACACCCTGGTCGGCGCACTACCCGCGCTCGCCATGCATCCCGTGCTCACCGAATGGCTGGCCGGTTCGGCCGACGGCAGCGTGCTGCCCGCGTGATCCCGGCCGCGTGCTGCCCGCGTGGTCTCAGTTTTCGTGCAGGTATCCGGCGCGATCGCCGCGCCGCGGTAACCAGAGCGCGGTGACCACGGCGGCGACCAGGATCATGATCGCCGACACCAGCAGCGCCACCTCGAGTCCGCGGTGGAAGGCCTCGTAGGTGGCATGGATGACCCGGTTCACGATCGGCCCGTAGGCGGCCGAGGCCGCCGCGTCACCGCCGGCCGGAACGTTGCCGGTCTCGATGGCGTCGATGACGATGGCCTGGAAATTCGCCGGAACGCCGATCTGCTGCAACCGATCTCGCAGATCGGAGTTCAGGAATGAGTTGACCAGCGACCCCAGCGCGGCCACCCCCACCACCGCGCCGACCTGACGCATGGTGTTCGTGGCCGCGGCGGCCATACCGGAGTGTTCGGCCGGAACACCGGACAGAACGGCGGAGGTCAGCGGCACCACCGCGATCCCGAAACCGAGTCCCGCCAGCATCAGGGCCAGCGCCAGGGGCGTGAATTCGACTGTGACGCCGAGGAACTGGCGAGTGAGCAGAATACCTGCGGCGCCGAGCACACAGCCGGCGATCATCGGCGTGCGGGAGCCGCGCAGTGCCACCCAGAATCCGGAGATCAGCGAGCCGACGATGATGGCCACGGCCATCGGGCCGAACACCGCGGCGGTTCGCCACCCCGAATAGTCGACCACTTCCTGCAGATACAGCGCGGTAAAGAAGAAGATCGAGAAGATCCCGAAGTACACCGCGAACGCGACCACCAGCGCACTGCGCACCAGCGGTCGCTCCAGGTAGCGGAAGTCGAACATCGGATTGGCCGCGCGCGACTCGACCACCAGGAAGGCGACGAAGGCGATCGCTCCGATCACGAACAGCGTGATCACCGAGGCGGCCGAATACCCCACCTGCTCACCGGAGATGGCCGCGTAGATCACGCAGCCGAGAAAGGTCGCGCCCAGGAAGAATCCGGCCCAGTCGACCGGGCCGGGCTGCGGATCGGCGCTTTCCGGGACGAATTTCAGCGCCGCTGCCAGCACCACCACGCCGACGATCAGGTTGAACCAGAAGATCGAGCGCCAGCCGAACGCCCCGACCAGCAGGCCGCCGATCACCGGCCCCAGCGCCAGCGCCAACCCGGAGACCGCCGCCCACGCGCCCAGCGCCTTCGCGCGGGCGCCGCGATCGGGGAAGATGTGCCGGATCACCGACAGCGTGCCCGGTTCGGAGGCCGCCGCACCGACACCCATCACCGCGCGCCCGGCGATCAGGATCGAGACACTGCCGGCCACCGCGGACAATACCGAGCCGAGGGCGAACACCACCAGCCCGCCGACCATGACGCGTTTGCGGCCCCACCGGTCGCCGAGAGTGCCCGCGGTGAGCATCAGACTCGCGAACACCAGCGTGTAGGCGTTCACCACCCACTGCAGCGACACCACACCGGCATGCAGGTCGGACTGGACGGCGCCCAGGGCGACGCTGACGATCGTGGTGTCGAGGAAGGTGACGAACAGGACGGCGGTGACCACCGCGAGCGCCACATAGGGACGCTCGGCACCGGGCGACACAGGCTGCGCCGCAACGGAATCCATCGAAGCCGCACCGCTCGCCGCCGCGGGCTCGGCCCGTGCACTCGCGGCGGGGCCGGTACCGGGCACAGCGGATTCGGAGCCCGCCCCGGCAGCCGAGGCGGCCGATGCGGCGCGGTGCGGCGGGCGGCCCGATCCGGCGCCGCGGCGGTCCGACGGGTCCGACGACGTCATCGCGATCTCAGCTGGTCGGCGCGGGAAGGATGGTGGGGTTCGCGGGTGTCGCGCCGGGGGCCGGCGTCGCACCCGGACTCGGGGCGCCCGAGGCCGTTCCGCAGACCGGCGGGGCCGCGCCCTCCAGGGTGAGCAACGCGCAGAAGGTCGCGGCCGTCACCTTCCAGGTGCCCTCGACCTGCACCGCGCCGCCCTGCTGCCCGGACAGGGCCGGGGTGCCGTTGAACAGCACGTCGAAGGTCACGTCGGCGTGGTCGGTGCTGGTGCTCGCGACATTGGTGACCTTGGCCGAGGCGGATTTGGCCATCGGCGAATCGGCCTGTGCCTTGATCGCGGCGGCGAATGCGGGCCCGTTCTCGAGGAGGGCGATCTTCTGGTCGGCGGGGGTGGATCCGTCGAAGAAGCGCTCGAAGTTCCGGCTGACCGCCTGGGTCACCGTCGGGGTCCCGCTACTGGACGATTCGGCGGATTTGCTGCCGGAATCATCGCTGCCGCAGGCGGCCGCCACGGTCACCAGCGCGGTAAGTGCGCATGCCGCAAGCATTTTCGCCGCGATCCCATGATCGAACATAATGCGGCCTCCCTCGGTGACGGTAGGCTCGGTGATCAACTCGCTCGAAGACTACTCGCCGGACCGGGGCTACGGACGCTTATCGGCCACGAATGCGGTATCGGCGAGTTCGGCCAGTACGTCGGGCAACTCGGCGGCGACCGCCCGGGCATCGAGGATCGCCGGATCCACCGAAAGCCCGATCCCCAATTCGCCGTTCCAGCTCAGCACCCCGGCGACCAGCGGCACTCCAGGCGCCGACGGCAGAATCGGAAATACCTGGGTGATCGGCATATTCGCGAAAGTCATCGCCATATCGGGGCCGGCCATATTGGAGACGATCGCGTGGAAGAACCGCCCGCCGTACACCGACCGCGCGAAGGCCCCCACCGCCGGTTCGGGAAACAGCCGGAGCACCCGATCCATCACGAAATGCGAGGCGAGCGCCCGGGTTCCGGAATGCAGCCGGTCGCTGCGGGAGCGGATCTCGGCCAGTCGCTGCGCCGGGGTCGCCGCCGTCAGCGGGATATCGATCATCACGGCGGCGGTTGAATTGCCCTCCGCTCCCGACGTGGGGTCGCGCACCATCAACGGCACCGCCACCCGGATCTGCCCGCGCAATCGCTCGTCCAGGTCGGGGCGCAGCCGGTGCAGCGCGGTGACGGTGACGCTCAGCAGCACGTCGGTCACCCGGGCACGGTGCGAACGAGCCACGGCCCGAACGGTTTCCAGGTCCAGCGAGCAGACGGTGAACACCCGTCGCAGACAGTCGTCGGGCAGTATTCCCTTCGGCTGCGCGTCGGCGGCCAACTGCGCCAGACCGGCCGCGGTACCGGCGACGAGGGTGCCCCAGCTCGGCGGTTTGCGCTCGGCCACCGGCAGATCGATGGTCGGTCGCAGCAGGCGCAGCGCCTGCACCACGGTGCCGATGCCGTCGGCGACCACATGGTGCAGCAGCAGGACCACGCCGATCGCGCCGGCCTCCGGGTCGCGCACCAGGACGAGGCGCCACAACGGCCGATCCTTGGGCAGCACCTCGGCGGCCAGATCCGTCACCACCCGGCCGATTCCGTCCACTCGCCGCGCCACCGCGCTCGGCGTCATGGTCGCTTCGGCCGTCGCCGCACCGAAAGCCGTCCCGGGGCCGGCCTCTCGACCACTCGGGTCGGCGACGGTAGCCGGATCGGTGCCCGGAACCGTGCGCTCGGTGACATGCCAGTCCCAGTCGACCGGACTGTCCACCCAGCGTGCCCTGCGCCACCGCCCCGGCTGGTCCAGACGCTGCTGGAACCGCGGCAGATGGGCCAGCTCGCCCTGGACCAGTTCCCGCACCACGTCGAGGCCGGGCCCGCCGTCGGCCCGCGGCCGGAACACGACCATGCCGCCCACCTGCTGCGGAATGCCGGACTTCTCGATGTGCAGGAAGAACGCGTCGGCAGGAGGCACCACGGGCGGCCGCGCGTACCAGCGATCGACCAGCTGGATACTCACAGCGACGAAGGCCACCGCGATCACCGCGTCGAGGACGAAGTGGTTCGCGGTCGCGACGATGACATAGGTGGTCAGCCCGACGTGGAAGGCGCTGAGCACCTGCACCACCCAGCCGCCGGAGACGCGGGCCAGCACCACGCTCACCCACAGTGCCCAGCCGACGTGCAGCGAGGGCACCGCCGCGAGTTGATTCGCCCCCGACACCAGCGACGAACCCCAGGACCCCCAGGTGTGGCCGTCGACGACGGTGTCGGTGAAGCCCAGCTCGGGCAGCAGCCGCGGCGGGGTGACCGGAAAGAGCGCGAAACACGCGATGGACAGGATGTTCAGCAGCAGGAAGGAGTCGCGGGCGCGGGCGTAGTCGGCGCGGCGGCGAAAATACATCCAGAACAGCAGCGCGAAGGCACTGACGATGTAGGTGAACGCGTATTCGTAGTTGGCCAGGGTCGCGAGCAGCACGCGCGACTCCAGCCAGCGGTTGAGTGGACGCTCGAAGTCGATGGCGAGCCACTGCTCGAGATCGAAGATGCGATGGGCATTGCGATCGGCCAGTTCGCGGCGGGCCGGGGTGTGCAGCGCGTCGACCGCCAGGTACAGCCCGAATACCGCGAGCCCGACCACACAGTCCCGCCACAGCACCGGACGCGACGGATTGCCCACACAACCGTCATAACACATGTGTCGCAAGCTTTTACGACATCAAGCTGGGCGATTCGTCGGTTATCTCCTTGTTACCGGCGTAGAAGGCGCGGGCCAGCGGCGAATGGGCGAGTCCGCCGATACCGGCGGCGATCAGCGCTCCGGCGACCGCGACCCCGGCCAGCGCCCCGGCGGTGTGCGGTAGCGCGACCTTGAAGGCCAGCACGCCGACCACGTAACTGACGATCGGATTCGTCACGCTCATGGCTGCGATCGCCCATGGCAGCGGCCCGGCGGCGAAGGCGGTCTGCTCCAATACCAGCCCGCTGAGGGTGGAAACGGCGAGCAGATAGCCGGGCCAGTCGCCGGCGGTGGCGGGAATGCCGCGATAGATCAGATCCTCGGTGGTCAGCTTCATGAAGACCGCGCTCATCGCGAAACAGACGCCGGCGGCCACCGCGACGAGATTCGCCGCCACCCAGATCGGGCAGCGGATGCTGATCAGGGCGAGCAACGCCACCAGCGCCGCGGCGGAGAAGGTGGCCAGCAGTACGCGGCCGCGATCCGGGTCGCCCTCGAGCGGCGCCACGCCGCCGACGCCGAACAGCACTCCCAGCCCGGCGCAGACCAACAGCGCGAACCAGATGTCGCGCCCGCGCGGGCGACGACGGCGGCCGAACGCCTCGAGCGGAACCGCGAACAACAACTGCGTCGACATCAGCGGCTGCACGGCCGCCACCGAACCCAGATGCAGCGCTGCCGCCTGAGTGAGGAAACCCGCGAGATTCGTGATCCAGCCGCGCAGCCACGTGCCACTGCGCAGCAGACGGTGCATCAGTGTGGTCATACCGAAGACCCGGGCCGCCCGGGGTTGTTCGGCGACCACGGTGCGTGCCGCGCGCTGTTGCAGATAACCGGCCGCGGCGAACAGGAATGCGGCCAGCACTCCCAACGCAATGACCAGGACCATGCGGAACTCCGCTCAGGTGATCTATTCGCACTGTACGCCCGACTCCGTGTCGAACCTGATCATGAACGATGAGCGGGAACGGCGGACGAGCGGGGTGCTCAGAGGGCGTGTTCGTCGAGCCAGGTGCGGGCGAGGTCGGCCGCCGAGGCGTGTTCGTCACGCACGCGGCGGATCATGGTCGCGAATTCGGCCGTGGTGAGCTCGCCGGCGACGTAGTTGAGTTTCTTGATCTGCCGCTGGTCCAAGGCGCCCTGACGCAGCAGCGGGACGACGTTCTGCGCGCGGAAGGCATATGCCGGATCCGTGACGACGGCCGGATCCGTGCGGGCGGCCGAATCGCCGGGGCCACCCGGCAGCAGTGCGACGGCCGAGGTGAACACGCCCGCGTCGACGGTTCCGTCGCGCAATGCCTTTCGTAGTTCGGCATCGCCGGGAAATTCGACGTGACGGGTGATATCGCAGCCGTAGACCGTGCGCAGCGGCGTCACGACGTCGCGCTGCGGGTCCGGCGGCGGCCGCAGCGGGTCGAGTTCGCGTCCGCCGGCGATGCCGACGGTCAGCTCACCGCAATGCGGTGCCAGATCGGCGGCATTCGCCGGATAGCGCGCGGCCGCGGCGGCGCCGAGCGCGAGTTGCGGGCGCAGGTCCGTGGCGTCGGCGAGATCCGACACCGCCAGTCCCTCCGGAACGGCCCGGCTCAAGTCGTCGGCGACCGAGCCGACATAGCGCGCCTCGAGCGTGACCGGCGACCCCGCCGTCATGTCGACCGCCGGGCCGGGGGCATGGTGTGCCGCGACGCTCTCGGCCGTCGCCCGGTCCGGCGCGGTCGCCGAGGACGAGGAGTCGAAGGTCGTCAGGAGATCGCCGCTGGTATCGCCGACCAGAGTGATCGTGCCCGCGTCCAGGGCCGCCAGATAGTCCGCACGCTGTCCGAGATGCTTCTTCACCGTCGTCGGCGTGCCGGCGCGCGCGAGCGCCTGCGCGTAGATTTCGGCGAGCACCTCCGACTGCGCCGAATCGCCGGCGCCGACGGTGATCGTCGCTCCACCGTCCTCGTTGGCACATGCCACCGCCAGCGTGGCGGCGGTGACGGCGACCAGAACCCGGGCCGTCACTCGCACCGATCCGGCCAATCCCATCCGGCGACACCCACTCCCGATAGTCAGCGACAACCACATCCGGCGGCCGGGGCGCCCCGGCACAGGAATCGTAGGTGGGCCGCGTCCGTGCCGACGCCCCGCACCCCTGCCGGCCCGCGAACCGGACTCTCGAGCAGTATTCAGCCGGGTCTCAGCCGGGGCGACGAATAATGTGCGGGTGCAGCCGGGACGCATTCTCCTGATCGAAGACGCCGACGCCATTCGCACGGCGGTCGCTGCGGCCGTGCACGCCGCCGGGCACGAGGTTCTGGCACGCGAACACGGCGACCGGCTCGAGCCCGACCTGGAGCGATTCCGTCCCGATGTCGTCGTGCTCGACGTGATGCTGCCGGGCCGCGACGGTTTCGGCCTGCTCGAGGTGGTGCGCGCCCGCAGCAGCGCCGGAGTGGTGATGCTGACCGCGCGCGACGGTGTGGAGGACCGGGTGCGCGGACTGCGATCCGGTTCCGACGACTACGTGGTGAAACCCTTCGACCTCGCCGAACTGGTGGCACGGATCGAGGCGCTGCTGCGGCGGATGGGGCGCATGCACAGTCGCATCGCCATCGACGATCTGGTGCTGGAAACCGATTCCGGCGTGGTGCTGCGTGGCCGCGAACCGATCAGCCTCACCGCCACCGAATTCAAACTCCTCGCCTACCTCGCCGCGCACCGCGACCGAGTCGTCACCAAAACCCAAATCCTCACCGCGGTCTGGGGTTACGAGGACTACGACCCGAACCTCGTGGAGGTCTACGTCAGCGCGGTGCGCCGCAAACTGGAGGAACACGGACCGCGACTGCTGCACACGGTGCGCGGTATGGGCTACGCGTTACGGGCGAATCCGCGATGAGCGGCACCCCCGGCCACCGCGCGCCCCCACCGCCCGATCTCCCGGACGACGCGGGCGACGCGGGCGAATCCGGACCGCACACGTTGCCGACGATATCGCTGCGCCGCCGGGTAACCCTCACGGCGGCAACGGTTTCCGGGCTCGCACTGGTCGTGGTGGCGCTGGCGGTGCACAGTCTGTTCGGCATCGTGGCGGCGCGCAGCGAGAACACCGTGCTCACCGATCGGGCGCAGCTGGCCCGGCAACTCGCGCAGCAGAACACTCCGCCCGCGGAATTGATCGCCCGCGTGGACAATCGCTCGGTCCGGGCGCGGCTGGTCCTGGCCGACGGCACCGCCTACGGCAGTCTCTCGCCCCGGCACGCCGGCGACAGCGGTATCCGGACCAGAACCATCACCCTGGGCGGTGGCGGCACCGTGGACCGCGCCCGGCTCACCCTGCAGGTCGACACCCCGCTGCTGACCAAGCTGCGGTCGCGCCTGGGCCTGGTCCTGATCGGGGTGACCGCGACCGCCCTCGTCGTGATCATCGCGGCGCTGTGGTGGGGACTGCGCCGAGCGCTGGCACCCTTGGATTCGATGACCCGGCTGGCCCGCGACATCGCCCGCGGCCGCCGTGGACGCCGCCTCTCCCCCGCCCGTACGGATACCGAATTGGGCCGCACGGCGAGCGCATTCGACGAAATGCTGGACGCCCTGGAGGGCGCGGAGGCCCGGGCCCGGGCCTCGGAACAGCAGATGCGCGCCTTCGTCGGGGATGCCGCGCACGAACTGCGCACCCCGATCGCGGGGATCAAGGCCATGGCCGAAGCGGTGCTGCATCAACCCGCCGATATCGACACCGAAGAGCGTGAGCGCATGTACCTGCTGCTGGTGCGCGAGGCGCAGCGGGCCGGCCGCCTCGTGGAGGATCTACTGGACATGGCGCGCATCGACGCCGGGCTCACCCTGCAACCGCAGCCGGTCGACCTGCACGAACTGGCCCGCACCCAGCTGGACCGGATGCGAGTCCTGCATCCCGGGACAGCTTTCCGGCTCACCGGCCCCTCGGTGCCGGCGGTCGCCGACCCCGAACGCATCGGCCAGATCCTGATCAACCTCCTGGCCAACGCCTGCCAAGCCATGGGACAGGACGGAACGGTGAGTGTCACCGTCGTCGAGCCCGGTGCGCCCGGCGGCCGGTCGGACATCCTGCCCCCCATGGCCGAAATCCGTGTCGCCGATACGGGTCCGGGCGTGCCCGCCGCGGAACGCGAGCACATCTTCGACCGCCTGGTCCGCCTCGACGCCGCCCGCGACCGGCGCCGCGACGGCGCGGGTATGGGCCTGGCGATCGCGCGCGGGATCGCCCGGGCCCACGGGGGTGACCTCCGCTGCGTCGAGCCGCCGCCCGGAACCGCCGGCGCGGTATTCGTACTGACGCTTCCGCCGGCCCCGCCGACGGCCGATGGTCACACCGGCCGCGCGGTGAGCGCCGAAGGCCGCCCGCCTTTCTGAAGTTCGGCTGAAGATCCGTCCGGCCCACTCGGCGTTTTCAGGGTCCTTTCAGATTCGGCGCGCAGATTCGGACCCGACACGTTCCCGTATGAATGGAGTTACCGGTATGAAGCGCACTGTCGCCGCCCTGCTGGCCGGCACCGCCGGAATCGCCGCCCTCGCCATCGCCGTGCCCGGCGTCGCCTCGGCCGACGCCCCGCAGTGCAGCCCGCAGGCACGCGCCCAGGTCCAGGCCCAGACCGCCCCGCAGGTCGCCGCATTCCTGGCGGGCCACCCGGATCTGGCCGCCGAACTGGCCAAGGTGAAGGGTATGCCGAAGGATCAGCGCAAGGCCGAGATGCAGGCCTATCGCCAGGGCCACCAGCAGGAGCTGAAGGACTTCCGCGGGGTGCGGCAGCCGATGATCGACTACCGCAAGGCCTGCCACAAGAAGTAGCGGCCGCGCGTCGGCGTCCGAATACGGCGAGGGCGCCCCGGGAGTTCCCGGGGCGCCCTCGCTGTGATCGAACCTGGTGTTACGCAACGCCTTCCGCGCGCGCGGCCGCGGCCACGGCCTCGGCGACCGCCGGAGCGACCCGGGGATCGAGCGGGCTCGGGATGATCTTGTCGACCGAGAGTTCGTCGGCCACCACACCGAAGATGGCGTTGGCGGCGGCCACCTTCATGCCCTCGGTGATCCGGCGCGCACCGGCATCCAGCGCACCCTTGAACACGCCCGGGAAGGCGAGCACGTTGTTGATCTGGTTCGGGAAGTCGCTGCGGCCGGTCGCCACGATGGCGGCGTAGCGGCGCGCGACCTCCGGGTGGATCTCCGGATCCGGGTTCGACATGGCGAACACGATGGACTCCGGCGCCATCGAGGCGATCAGTTCCTCGGCGATGGTCCCGGCCGACAGGCCCAGGAACACATCCGCACCGGCCAGCGCCTCGGCCGCACCGCCGGTGACGCCACGCGGGTTGGTGCGGGCGGCCAGATCGGCCTTCACCTCGTTGAGGTCCGCGCGCTCCCGGCTGACGATGCCCTTCGAGTCGAGCACCACCACATCCGACACGCCGGCGGCCAGCAGGATGTTCGAGCAGGCCACACCCGCGGCACCGGCACCGGAGACGACCACCTTCAGGTCGGCGATATCGCGCCCCTGCACCTTGGCCGCGCCGTTGAGCGCCGCCAGCACCACGATGGCGGTGCCGTGCTGGTCGTCGTGCATGACCGGGCAGTCCAGCGCCTCGACGACGCGCTTCTCGATCTCGAAGCAGCGCGGGGCGGAGATGTCCTCCAGGTTCACCGCACCGAAGCTCGGACGCAGGCGCACCAGGGTTTCCACGATCTCGTCGACATCCTTGGTGTCGAGCACGATCGGAATCGAGTCCAGCCCGGCGAACTTCTTGAACAGCGCGGCCTTGCCCTCCATGACCGGCAGCGACGCCCGCGGACCGATGTCACCCAGGCCGAGGACCGCGGTGCCGTCGCTGACCACGACCACCAGACGGTCGGTCCACGTGTAGCGCTTGGCCAGCGCCTCGTCCTGGTGGATGGCGCGACTCACCTGCGCGACGCCCGGCGTGTACGCGATGGACAGATCACGCTGGGTCTCCAGCGGTGCGGACAATTCCACCGAAAGCTTGCCACCGAGATGGCCGGCGAAAATTTCCTCGTGCGTGATAGCGGACAGATCGGTCGTATCGGTTTCACGGCTCGCTGTAGTGGCATTCGGTGCGTCAGTCACAGATGACACGATTTCACTCCTGCTCGGTCCGGGCTGAACCGGCTCACGGTTACCGCCGGGTTTTTCGTATAAAAGGTCTTCGAAATTCGAACGATGTGCGCCGACCGCGCGTTCACGTGGCCGCGCAAAACCGTTCGGTGATTACATCGCGGCATGCCGTGGGGGTACCGGCTGGTACGGCATACGCGCGTTCGCGCCTTTGCGGGCTTGCTTCTTTGCGATCTGGCCGCGCACGATCCGTCGAGCGAGAACCGGACGGGTGGTCCGGGCAAGGCTGCGGGGTGATCCGCGGATCGGAGCCGTGCGTCACGAACCGAAGGTCACCAACCGTCCCGGACCGGGCGGTGGCGTCGGCCGGGAATCCGCAACATTCTGCCAGTACCGACAGGGAGTTGCAAAATCGCTCCTCGACCGGGCCGCGATCCTCTCGATGCGGGGCCGGCCCTAGCGCGGGTGTCTACTGCCATCTTCCGAGGGTAGGGCCCCCGAATTACCTGCGCGTAAGGGGAAACTCGCCCCTGCTGGGAAGCAGCGGTGAACAGTCCCACCGCCACCCGGAACGCCGATGTGAGCTCAGGGTTGACGCAGGCTGTCACCTCCGGGCCTGTCCGCTACGCCGGGCGCACCCAGATCTCGTTCACGCCGCCGGTCAGCAGGCGGCGCCGCCAGTTGCGGGCCGGGCCGGGATGATCGGTGCGCCGATGCAGGCCCCGGGTCTCGGTGCGCGCCAACGCGCTGTACTTCGTCCAGCGGGCCACCGCCAGCAAGGCCGCGGCCTGCCGGGCCCGCACCTGGTCGGCGCCGGCGCCGCCGAGCCCGTATTCGGTGACCGGCCACATCGCGTCGAGTTCGGCGATGCTGTCGCGCAGGCTGCCCGCACTGCGCCAATAGCTGCGCCGCAGCGGCAACGTATGTTCCTGCACCAGCCCGATCACCGCACGGGGATCGATATCCGCGCGCGGATCGTCGCCGGGATGGGAATTCAGCCCGGCCCCCGGAACCGGCCGCGCGTCGCCGACGCGGCCCCGGTGGCGAGCGAACCGCGCCGCGCCCGATCCGGCCCACATTCCGGACGAGATCGCCCACCCGCCGCCGTGCCCGTCGAACCCGCCGACCGCACCGGTGATCGGTTCCCGGGATGCCACGTCCCCCGCGGCATACAGTCCGGGAACCGTTGTGGCGCAATCGAATCCGGTCAGCTTGATGCCACCGGAACCACGCACGGTGCCCTGCAGGACCGGACGCAGTCGCACCCGGCCGGCCGACGGCGACGCGTCGGCACCGGCGCTCGCGGGCACCGCCGTGGTTCCCGATGGCGCCGCCGACGCGGGGCCGTACCGTACGGCGGACTCCGGCGGAATCTCGGCGTAGACCGCCCTCCCCTCCGCCAGCGCGGTGAGGGCCGCGGACCGGACGGTGAAGTCGTCACCGTCGATGCGAGCCCCCGATTCGTCGTACAGCGAGGCGAACCGGGGCTCACGCAGATCGCTCATCGTCGCGAGACCGTAGGCGCCGGAGAACTCCATGCCCGACAATTCGGTGCCCGCCTCCGCCGCCATCAGCAGGCCCTCACCGGTATCGACATCGGTTCCCGCGCCACCGGCCAGAAACGCGCACCCACCCGTCGCGAGCACCACCGCACCCGCGCGGATGGTCCAGCCGCGGTATCGGTCGTCACCGGCGAGCCCACCGGCCCCGCACACCACGCCGTCGGCGTCGACCAGCAGATACAGCGCCGGGTGATGATCGACGACCTGGACACCCAATCGGAACAGCGTGCGCCGCAGCGCCGCCAGATACCGCCGGCCCTCGAGGTGGACGCGCGTCGACGGCCCGTCTCCGGCCTGCCGGTATCCCCAGCGCAGCAAGTGGGCGATGCGGTGATGGGTCTCGCCGAGCACCCGGTCCATCCACTCGGGGTCACCGAGGTCACCACCGCGCGAGAGACTGTGCGCCAGCGCCCGCTCCCGCTCCGGCCCGGGCGGGATATCCCACAGCGCGACAACGCCTTTCGACGTCGGACCGCATTCACCGCAACGACCCTTGTCGACCAGGATCACGCGCGCTCCGGCCGTCGCCGCCGTCAACGCCGCCCAGGCACCCGCCGGGCCGCCACCCACCACCAGCACATCGGCGGACGTCTCCGCCGCGAACTCGGATACCGCGCGAATAGTGGACCGGCTACGCACGCTCACAAAGGAAAATATTCGGCCACAATTCATCCGGCCGCAACTGTTACGCGGAGATCAATTCCACCATTGCGTAACCAATAGGTAACCCGCCGCCACAAAGACGACCAGAGATCCGAAAAACGCCGGAATTCCCCGACGCCGGTCGGAAAAAATTTGCGCGCCGAGCGCCAGCGCCGCCATTCCGATATGCCAGCCGACACTGCTCGCCCCCGGTCCGGGAAATCCGCGCCGCACCCCCAGGACCGCCGCGCCGACGACGACCGCCGCCAGCACCACCAATCCGGCGGCCACCGTTCCGCTGAGCGCCCGCACGACCCTCACGAGGCGACCACCGCGACGCCGCTCGCCTTCTCGGCCAGACGCTCGAATTGCTCTGCGTCCGTGAGGCATTCGCCCAGTCCCACGGGTTTGTCGGCGCCGTGGTAATCCGAGGATCCGGTACCGATGAGGTCCAGTTCGCGTGCCAGCTCGCGCAGCACCGCCCGGTCGGCGGGATTGTGGTCGGGGTGATCGATCTCGAGTCCGCCCAGCCCGCGCTCGGCCAGATCGCGGATGTCGTCGAGCGCCAGCAGCCGCCCCCGGGTGCGGGCGCGCGCGTGCGCGACCACGGTCACCCCACCGGCCGCGGCCGCCATCTCCACCGCCTGCCGCAGCGGCGTGTCGGCCTTCTCGACGTAATAGCGGCCGCGCGGCGCGAGCAGATCGTCGAAGGCCGCGCCGACCGTCGGGACCACACCGACCTCGACCAGCGCTCGCGCCAGATGTGGGCGTCCCGCTGCCGGGCCCGCCGCGGCGAGTACCGCGTCCGGGTCGATCGGCAGGCCATCGGCCACCATGAGATCGGCCATCGCGCGCACTCGCGAGACGCGTTCGGTGCGCAACCGCTCGCGTTCGGCGGCGAAGGCGGCATCGGCCGGATCGAACAGGTAGGCCAGCAGATGCACCGGCACCGGCCAGCCGTCCTCCCCCATACCGACGCAGGACATCTCCATCCCGCGCACCAACCGCAGCCCCGCGGGCAGCGCGGTGACCGCCTCGTCCCATCCGGAGGTGGTGTCGTGATCGGTGATCGCCACCACATCCAGCCCCGCCGCCGCGGCCGCGCGCATCAGATCGCCGGGAGTGTCGGTGCCGTCGGATGCGGTCGAATGGGTGTGGAGGTCGATACGCACGCGTTCCATCTTGCCCAACTAGCATCCGGGGCGTGCCCTCGATACCGCCGTTTCCCCCGTTCCGTGGCTCCGGGAGGTCGCGGCGCGGGCCGCAGCTGCCCCGGATTCCGGTTCCCACCGCCCGCGCGATCGTCGACTGCGGCGTCTATGTCGACGGCCGCCGCCAGTCCGGACATGTGACCCCGGCGGCCGCGCTGGCTCAGGTGCGCGAGCGCGGCGACGGCTTCGTCTGGGTGGGCATGCACGCTCCCGACGCCGACCAGATGGCCGAGGTGGGCGAGATCTTCGGCCTGCACGAACTCGCGGTCGAAGACGCCGTCCACGCCCATCAGCGCCCCAAACTGGAACGCTACGACGACACCCTGTTCCTGGTGTTGCGCACTGTGAAATACCTCGAACACGACCCCAACTCGGTCAGCGAGATCGTGCAGACCGGCGAGATCATGATCTTCATCGGCGCGGATTTCGTGGTCACCGTCCGCCATGGCGAGCACACCGCGCTGAAGGTGGTGCGCGAGGAGATGGAGAAGCATCCCGAACGCCTGGCACTGGGACCGGGCGCGGTCCTGCACGCCGTGGCCGACCATGTGGTGGATACGTATCTCCTGGTGACGCAGTCGGTCGAAGACGATGTCGAGGGCATGGAGGAAGAGGTCTTCACCCCGCGCAGCCGGCTCACCATCGAGGCCATCTATCAGCTCAAGCGCGAGGTGGTCGAGTTGCGGCGGGCGGTCAACCCGCTGGCGCTGCCGCTGCAGGTGCTCAGCCGCAGTTCGGAACTGCCGATGCCGAAGGAGATCCGCCGCTATCTGCGTGACGTCGCCGACCACCACACCGCGGTCGCCGAGCGGATCAGCGATTTCGACGAGGCGCTCAGCGCGCTGATCAACGCGGCGCTGGCGAAGGTCAGCGTGCAGCAGAACACCGATATGCGCAAGATCTCGGCCTGGGCCGCGATGGCCGCGGTGCCGACCATGATCGCCGGCATCTACGGCATGAACTTCACCCATATGCCGGAGCTGTCGTGGACCTACGGATACGGGATGGTGTGGATCGTGATCCTGGTCATCTGCGGTGCGCTGTTCGTCGCGCTGCGGCGCAACAAGTGGTTGTGAGGCTGGACGTTTCGCTGCCGGGTGCCCGCACGGTCTTACAGATTCGCGGCGGCCCGGTGCGGATCCCGGATGTCGATCCCCGCTTCGGCCCACGCGTCCCGGAGCGCCGCGGCCCCACGCACCCGCACCCACGCCGCCTCGGTGGCGGTGATCGGCGCGACCGACAGGAATCGCACCGGATCGGCGGGTTCCGGCAGCGCCACCTCGGCGATATCGGCCTCGCCCAGCAGGACCGCGGTGAAGGGAGCGTTGTGCCACAACGGTTCTCCGAGGTCGAGCAGCGCATCCGGTTGCAGCACAACGCCTTCCACCGCGGGCGCGGCGATCAGCACGCCGAGTCCGCGCGGCAGGCCCGCCTGGGCACCGGCTCCGCCGCGCAGCGTCAGCACCAGTTCGGCGCGCGGGCCGCGCACGGGGTCGGCCAGCGCCGCCGCGGAATCGGTCATCGGATGCCGGGAGCCGCCGAGGGTGACGTAGTGCACGAACTCGCCGTCGGGGATGCGCAGGATGTCGATCGGCTCCAGGCCGAGGAAGGTCACCGACGCGGAGTCGAAGCGGGTATCGTCGAATCCCGACCCCGTCCGGGGGATGCCGAAATGCGTCAGTACCGCGGACCGCACCTGATCGAGTTCCATAGCCCTAGAGCGTGCCAGAGCCCTACAGCGCCAGGCGCGCCAGCATATCCCGCGCCTGCTCGGCCACCTTCGGGTCGCACAGCACGTCGTAGCGGCCGGCGACCAGCTGCATGGTGGAGGCGAAGTCGCGGGTGCCGCGGGTGGCGGCGTACGGGATCACCGCCGAGATGAGCCCGAAGATGATGCCGCCGACCAGGCCGACCACCAGCGGCCCGATCACGCCGCCCGTGGTGAACAGGCTCAGCAGCAACCCCAGGAACAGGCCCAGCCAGGCGCCCGAAACCATGCCGCCGCCAATGACTTTGCCCCAAGTAAGCCGGCCCAGCACTCGTTCGACCTGCATCAGATCGACACCCACGATGGTCATGTTCTCCACCGGGAACTGGTTGTCGGCCAGATAGTCGACCGCCCGCTGCGCCTCGGCGTAGGTCGGATAGGAGGCGACCGGCCACCCCGACGGCGGCGTCGGCAAGCCGGGCCGATTGCGATTCGGACTACCCAACGGATTGGTCATAACTCCACGATCCTAGGTCGATATCGCCGCTGCGGCTGGATGCGACGACTCAGCGGCGCACCGCGTGTCCGATTTTACCGCCGAAAGGCAGCAGTTCGGACATTGCACCGCCGAGGATCACACCGGGTGGACCGCATGCATCGACCCGGACGAACCCCGGCTCACGCCAAGCGGACCTCGGCGGTGGCCAGACCGAATATCTTGCGGCCCGCCGACTTCGCGACGACCACCACGACGGCGGTGCGGGCCTGCGGATCGAGGGATTTGATCCGGCCGGTGAATTCGACGACGCCCGCGGACCGGTCGTCCACGATCGTGTAGTTCGACAGCCGCACCGCGTATCGGGTCAGCGCTCCGGGGTCGCCCAGCCATCCGGTGACGAAGCCCGCGCCGAGCCCCATCGTGAGCATGCCGTGCGCGATGACGTCGGGCAGGCCCGCGAGCGCGGCGACGCCGTCGTGCCAGTGGATGGGGTTGGCGTCACCCGAGACACCCGCGTAGTTCACCAGATCACCGCGTGTGACCCGCGCGGTGCGCGGCGGGAGCTCGTCGCCCACCGCGACCTCTTCGAAGCGAATGACATTGTGCAGTACGCGCTTTCGCGATACCTCGGAGAAGCGGTGGTCGCGGCGGGGCGCGACGGCGGCTTCCAGCACTTCCGCCTCGGAAAGCCCCTGCGCCGCCGACGGCGCCCCGACACCCTGCATGATCACGCGTTCGATCGCACCGCCGACACCCGCGTCGATATCGTCGCCGACGACACCGACCGCGGTCGTGTGCATCACGTGGACGACCTCGTCGAACTGATCGGTGAAGGTGTTGGTGACGGTGATCAGATCCTTTCCGGCGATGGTGCGCACCGCGGCGACCTCGACGTCGCTCACCAGACGATCACCGGAGACCACCGGCCGATGGAACTCGAAAACCTGATCGGTCTGCACGTACACGTCGTAGCCGGTGATGACGCGTTCGAACAGCCGGCGATTGGCCAGCATCGCGGGAATCGACAGGAACGTGGGCGGCGCGACCACCGCGCCGTAGCCGTACTCCGCGGCGGCCGCCTCCCGCCAGTGCACCGGGCCGTGATCCTGCACCGCACGGGCGTACTCGCGAATCTTCTCCCGCCCGACCTCGTAGTAGTCCTCGGCACGGTAGGCATATCCCACCAGGGACCGCGTGTATGCCGCCACATCCACGGTTAGCTCGGACAAGCCACACTCCTCAACGCTCGGCTGCGCTGGAGCGTATGCACGCCGCAGCCACCGGTCGCCGGATCCGCCTACCTTTCGGAAGGTTTCACGACACGCGGGCGGGCCGATTGTGAGTTGTCGCTATGCCTGCGGCGGGACGAAACTCGTGCTGCGGGCCATCCCCGCGGCCCGGCCCTTCTCCGCGACGACCTGCGCCATCTTCGCGCTGGCCTCGTCGATCATCTCGTCGCCGAGCATGACCGCGCCGCGGGCGCCGCCGGCGGTCGAGGTGTGATACGCGTAGGCGTCGAGGATCTCCTCGGCGCGGTCGTAATCGGCCTGGCGCGGGCTGAAGATCTCGTTGCACGCCTCGACCTGCGTGGGGTGCAGCACCCATTTGCCGTCGAAACCGAGGGCCGCGGTGCGGGATGCGGCGCGGCGGAAGCCGTCGAGATCGCGGATCTGCAGATAGGGACCGTCGATGGCCTGCAGGCCGTGGGCCCGGGCGGCGAGCAGGATGGTCATCAGAATGTGGTGGTAGGCGTCGCCGGGCGCGTAGCCCTCGGGCTGTTCACCGACCACCAGGGTGCGCATGTTGATACTGGCCATGAAGTCGGCGGGACCGAAGACCAGGGTCTGCACGCGCGGACTGGCGGTGGCGATCTCGTCGATGTTGCGCAGTCCCTGCGCGTTCTCGATCTGCGGCTCGATCCCGATGCGGCCCACCTCGAGGCCGTTGGCCTTCTCCAGCTGGGTCAGCAGCAGATCGAGCGCGCGCACCTGGGCACCGTCGAGCACCTTGGGCAGCAGAATCGCGTCCAGATCGCGGCCGGCGCCCTCGACCACCGAAATGACGTCGGCGTAGGTCCATTCCGTCGTCCAGTCGTTGACCCGCACCACCTTGATCTGATTGCCCCAGCCGGGCGAGTTCAGCGCGGCGACGATATTGGCGCGGGCAGCGGCCTTGGCGGGCGGAGCGACGGCATCCTCGAGGTCGAGAAAGATCTCGTCGGCGGGCAAACCCTTGGCCTTGTCGATCATCCGAAGATTACTGCCGGGTACGGCTAGCACCGATCGACGCGTTGACATGGGCGGCTCCTGAATCGTCTCGCGGGGCGGCACCACATAGCCTTGCACTTATGGCAGCAACGAAAGTTTTCGCCGCCAGGCTGGCGGGCCTGGTGGTACTGGGTCCGGACGGCGAGTCTATCGGCCGTCTGCGGGACGTGGTGATCTCCATCCGCTACGACCGCCAGCAACCCCGGGTGCTGGGACTACTGGTCGAATTACCCACGCGCAAACGTATTTTCGTCCCGATGCTCCGGGTCAACGCGATCGAGCCGAACTCGGTCAACCTCAACACCGGCACCGTGAGCCTGCGCCGCTTCGAACAGCGGCCCGGCGAAATGCTGGCGTTGGCGCAGGTGCTCGACTCCAAGGTGCGCGTCGTCGATCCCGAACTCCCGGACCTGGAAGGGGTGGACGTCTTCGTCGTCGACCTCGGCATCGAACAGAGCCGCACCCGCGACTGGGTGCTCTCGCGGGTGGCGGTGCGCGGACATCGGCGCCTGGGCCGGCGACGCGAGGTGCACGTGGTCGAGTGGTCGGATGTGCGCGGGCTGACCCAGCACGAACTGAATCTGCCCGGGCAGGACGTCACCCAGCTGCTCGGCCAGTTCGAGGGCCTGCGCCCGGCAGACGTGGCGCATCTGCTGCGCGAACTGCCCGAGAAGCGCCGGATCGAACTGGCCCGGGCCCTCGACGACGAACGGCTCGCCGACGTCGTGCAGGAACTTCCGGAGAACGACCAGGTCGACGTGCTGCAGAATCTGGGTGTCGAACGCGCGGCCGACCTGCTCGAGGCGATGGACCCCGACGACGCCGCCGACTTGCTGGGCGAGCTGCCCACCGGCGAGGCCGAGGCGCTGCTGGCGCTGATGGATCCGGAGGAATCGGAGCCGGTGCGGCGCCTGCTCGAATATTCGCCCTACACCGCGGGCGGCATGATGACGCCGCGCCCGGTGGTGCTCACGCCCGCGGCGACCGTCGCCGAGGCATTGGCCCGCATCCGCGACCCCGACCTGACCCCGGCGCTGGCGTCGATGGTGTTCGTGGTCCGCCCGCCGACCGCGACGCCGACCGGCCGCTATCTGGGTTGTGTGCACACCCAGGCGCTGCTGCGGGAACCGCCCGCGACCATGGTGGGCGGGTTGGTCGACAGCGACCTCACCCAGTTGCATCCCGATGCCGCGCTGACGGCGGTCACCCGCTACTTCGCGACCTACAACCTGGTCTGCGGGCCGGTGGTGGACGAGGAGAATCACCTGCTCGGCGCGGTGAGCGTCGACGACGTGCTGGACCATCTGCTGCCCGAGGACTGGCGCGAACAGGACGAGGACGCCACCGAACCGGCGAGCACGATCCATTCCATCGCGGCGGCGTCGCGCGCGGCGGCGACGGGTAACGCGGGGGCGGGTAAAGCGGCGGCCGGAAGGGCGAAAGCATGAGTGAGCGCAGCGAACGCGCGAGCCGCCCGGACAAGCCGATCGCCCGGGCGCGCTTGGAGACACCTGTCGAATCGCGGTTCCGATTCGAGATCGACCCCGAGGCCGTGGCGCGGGGCAGTGAGACCGTGGCCCGCTTCCTGGGGACCGGTCGTTATCTGCTGTTGCAGACGGTCGTGGTCGTGGTCTGGATCGGCCTCAACGTCTTCGCGGTCAGCCTGCAGTGGGATCCGTATCCGTTCATCCTGCTCAACCTGGCCTTCTCCACCCAGGCCGCATATGCCGCACCCCTGATCCTGCTGGCCCAGAACCGGCAGGACAACCGCGACAAGGTATCTCTCGAGGAAGATCGCCGCCGGGCGGCACAGACCAAGGCGGACACCGAATTCCTGGCCCGGGAGCTGGCGGCGCTGCGGATCGCGGTGGGCGAGGTGGCTACTCGCGACTATCTGCGCCGCGAACTCGAGGACATCAAAGACGCTCTGGCGCGGCTCCAACTCCATGCGCCTCTGGACGACGAAGATGCTGTCGAGACGGCGAAGTCCAAGAAAAGTACCGATCGAAAGAGGGGTCGAGTACCGATTTCGCCTCAAATAGATGGCGGCTGACCGCAATTATCGATAACAAGGTGCTGACCGACAGGTAACCTGGATCACGTTGTCCGTGGCGGCCCCGCGCGAATCAGGTCGCTCAACGACTACGAGGGGATTGGTTGTGCCGATGCGAATATCTGGACCGATTACCGTATCGGCGCTGGTGGTTGCGGGTTTGATGGCTACAGGTTCGGCGGCGCACACGACCGCGCGAACCAGTGCGCCCAGGACGGCCGAGGCGCGCTTGGCGGCAGCAAGCTCCCCCACCGACGCCGGCAACTCCGACCCCGAGGCGGTGGGGCTGGTACCGGCCGCTCCCGAACCTCCTCGCAAACTCAGAGCTATGACGGCGCCCGCGGATGGGGCGCCGTTGTTCGGCGGTACCGTGCCGCTGCAGGACATCGCGTTGCCGGGCGGTAGCGGAGCCTTCGGAATTCCGGAGATCGTGCTCGCCGCCTATCGCAATGCCGAACTGACACTGCAGTCCTCGGAGCCGAACTGCGGTCTCAGCTGGAGCCTGCTCGCCGGGATCGGGCGCATCGAGTCCAATCACGCCGGGCACGGCCGCACCGACGCCGCGGGCACGACCATCGGCACCATCTACGGACCGTCGCTGGACGGCACGCTGCCGGGTAACGAGGTCATCAAGGCCGCCGACGGCAATTTCGTGCGGGCGGTCGGCCCGATGCAGTTCCTGCCCGGCACCTGGTCGCTGTACGCGTCCGACGGTAACGGCGACGGCGTCGCGGATCCGAACAACGTCTTCGACGCGTCGCTGGCCGCGGGCAAGTACCTGTGCTCGGGCGGGCTGAATCTGCGTGACCCGCAGCAGGAACTGCGCGCGGTCCTGCGCTACAACAACTCGATGGCCTACGCCGCCAACGTGCTGAGCTGGGCCAATGCCTACAAGACCGGCGGCGCGCCGACCCAGGTGCAGATCTCGCCCGATCTGATTCCGCCGGGCACGATGCAGGCCCCGCCCGCGGGCCCGGACATCCTCGCCGCCAACGGCAGCATTCCGACCACCACCGCGCCGCCGTCGCAGGCCACCACCACCGCGCCGACGCCGCAGCAGCCGACCCAGGTGATGATCAATATTCCGGGGCTGCCGCCGATCCCGTGCGGCATCTTCTGTCCGCCGCCGAAGCCGAATCCGTGCGACCCGGCCGTGGTACCGGCGCCGATGCCGCAACCCGGGCAACCCGCACAACCGGCCGCACCCACGCAGACTCAGCGCTGGGCGGCGGGCGACCCGGTGCGCCCGATCGATCCGCAGGCCGCCGAGGGCAAGCCCGTCGATCCGAACGCGCCCGCGAATCAGAATGCGGCCCCGGCCGATCCGAACGCACCGAAGCCGGCGGCCCCGGCGTGCACGCAGCCGCAGGGCCAGCCGGCGCCCGGCAGCCAGCCCGGGGCACCGGCACAGCCGGACGGGGCACCGGCACCGGCCGCGCCCGAGCAGCAGTCGCAAACGCCTTCCAAGACACCGGAACCCGGCCCGGAGGCTGCCGCGCCCGCACCGGCGGCGCCGCCGAGCCCGACCCAGCAGCCGGGAATCACGCTGCCGTTCGGAATCGTCGTCCCGCTGCCCGTCCTGCCGGGTCCGCCGGCGCCGCCGCAGTAGTCGCTCGATACCCTCGCCCGATCCGAAACCCCCGCTGAGACGGGGGTTTCGGCGTAAACGGGAGAGGCGGTCACGAAGCAGTAACAAAAAGGTCTCGGATGCGGTAATCTGATCTCGTTGTGTCACGAAAAGCTCACAGCGAGCATTGGAGGGTCACCACATCGTGGGACGTCACCGTAAGCAGCCGGCCACCCCTGTCCGGCGCGGATCCGTTATCGCTCTGACCGGACTCGTCCCCGCGGGACTCGTCGCCGTCGGCGCCTCTGCCGCCGAGGTCAACACCGGCGAATTCACCGCTGTGGCTCTGCCGCAACACACTCCGGACGCCCAGCAGGCCGTCGACCAGCAGGCCGCGCCGGACGAAATGATGCGCGCCGCAAAGCATCCCGGCCCGCCGATCGTGAAAACCGTTGCGCAGCCGGAAGGCCGGGTCGCCGCCGATCTGCCGCCGGGACCGAACGGTATGCCCGGCATCGCCTACGCGGCCTACCAGAACGCGGAACGCATTCTGGCCCAGGAGGAACCGGACTGCCACATGCCGTGGTCGGTGCTGGCCGGTATCGGACAGGTCGAATCGCATCACGCCTACGGCAAGGCCGATTCCAAGGGCGTCGCGCTCGACCCGATCTACGGGCCCGTTCTCGACGGCAGCCTGGCGGGCAACAACGTCGTGCACGCGAACGGCGACGACCTCGACGGCGGTATGCAGGGCTTCACCCGGGCGGTCGGCCCGATGCAGTTCCTGCCCGAGACGTGGCGCAAATTCGCCGGAGACGGCGACGGCGACGGCATCGCCGATCCGCAGAATCTGTTCGACGCCGCCCTGACCGCGGGCAACTACCTCTGCTCGGGCGGACTGAACATGACGGATCTGTCGCAGCAGTCCAAGGCGATCATGCGCTACAACAACTCGATGGCCTACGTCGCCAATGTGATGGCATGGGAGGTCGCGTACCGCACGGGTGTGGCGCCCAAGCCCAGCCAGCTGCCGCGAATCTGAGCCGGACAGTGACGGGGCCAGGCTGCCGCCTCCGGCCCCGTCGCTCCGGTCGCTGTGTCTATGGCGACCTACGCGGCGGCCTCCGGGGTTACGCAGGCTGCCGCCTCCGGCCCCGTCGCTCCGGTCGCTAGACTCACGGCTATGCCAGTGGTTACGGAAACGGATGTGCGGGGCGCGCTCGCAAAGGTGGACGACCCGGAGATCCGCAAGCCGATCACCGAACTCGGCATGGTCAAGAGCGTCTCGGTCCGCGACGACAGCAGTGTGCACGTCGAGATCTATCTGACGACCGCGGCCTGCCCGCTGCGCACCAAGCTCACCGAGATGGTCACCAAGGCGGTAGCCGACGTCGCGGGCGTCGGTGCCGTGACCGTCGACCTCGATGTGATGAGCGACGAGCAGCGCACCGAACTGCGCAAGCAGCTGCGCGGCGATTCCGCCGACCCGGTGATCCCGTTCGCCCAGCCCGGATCGCTGACCCGCGTGTACGCGGTCGCCTCCGGTAAGGGCGGTGTCGGAAAGTCGAGCGTCACGGTCAATCTCGCGGCCGCGCTCGCCGCGCGCGGTCTGTCGGTCGGCGTCCTGGACGCCGATATCTACGGCCACTCCGTACCGCGCATGCTCGGCACGGACCAGCGGCCCACGCAGGTCGAGCGGATGATCATGCCGCCGGTCGCCCATGACGTGAAGGTCATCTCGATCGCCATGTTCACCCAGGGCAATACCCCGGTGGTGTGGCGCGGCCCGATGCTGCACCGGGCGCTGCAGCAGTTCCTGGCCGACGTGTTCTGGGGCGATCTGGACGTGCTGCTGCTGGACCTGCCGCCCGGCACCGGTGACGTCGCGATCTCCATCGCTCAGCTCATTCCCAACGCCGAGATCCTGGTGGTGACCACGCCGCAGCCCGCCGCCGCCGAGGTCGCCGAACGGGCCGGGGCCATCGCCCTGCAGACCCGCCAGCGCATCGCCGGTGTGGTGGAGAACATGTCGTGGCTGGATCTGCCCGACGGATCCCGCATGGAGCTCTACGGGTCGGGCGGCGGCCAGGCCGTCGCCGACCGGCTCACCCGCGCGGTCGGCGCCGAGGTGCCACTGCTCGGCCAGATCCCGATCACCCAGGAATTGCGCGAGGCCGGTGACGAGGGCACCCCGATCGTGCTGAGCGACCCGGAAAACCCCGCGGCACAGGCCCTTCAAGGGATCGCCGATAAATTGGCGGTGCGCCGCCGCGGGCTGGCGGGCATGTCGCTGGGCATCGACACCACCCGTCACCTGTAGGGCGGTACCGGCCCGCCACAGCTGCCGAGATCGCTGTCGGTGTCGCCACCTAAGCTCGACCTATGCTCACGCTGCTGTTGTACGTGCTCATCGTCGGCTTGGTGGCCGCGTTGCTGTTCCTGGTGGCCAGTGCGGTGTTCGGGCGCGGGGAGGAATTGGGGCCGCTGCCGGAGGGGACAACGGTGACGGTGCTGCCCGCCGCGGGTATTCGCGGCTCGGATGTGCGCGCGTTGCGGTTCCAGCAGGTGTTCCGGGGATACAAGGCGGGCGAGGTCGACTGGGCGCTGAGCCGATTGGCCGCCCGGATCGACGAGCTGGAAATGCAACTCGAGCGCAGCCGCAGCACCTACCCATCCGCCGCCGGAGAACCCGAAATCACACCGGCGCAACCGAATACGGGAACCACGCTCCCTCCCACGGACACGCCCCCGGCCGCCGGCAACGCCACGACCACCAACTTCAGCACTGGAACCTTCTTCGGCGGCGCCACCTTCGCCGGTCCCGGCGGCGCCACCTTCGCCGGTCCCGGCAGCGCGAATCCCAACGGCCTGGGCGGACCGGCTCCGGCCGGTCCGGGTACCCCGGCTGTCGGCGGTGCGACCGGTCAGATTCCTGCCGATAGCTCCGGCAGCGGCTTCACCCTCGGCGCGAGCTCCACCTCCAGCACCGGCTCTGCTCCCGGCGCAGGCTTCACACCCGGCGCGGGCTCTACCCCCGCCGCCGGCTTCACCCCCGCCGCCGGCTTCACCCCCGGGGCGGGACCTACCCCTGGCGCGGGCTTGACCCCGGGCGCGGGCTTCACCTCTGGCGCGGGCTTCGCCCCCGGCGTCGGTTTCGGCAGCCTGCCCGCCGGGGCGGGAATGCCCACCGGCACCGCCCTCCCCGGAACCGGCTACCCGGTGAACGGATATGCACCGGCCATCGGTACCGCCCCGACCGTCGCGGGCCCTCACGCCACCACACCCACCGGGTCCACTGTCGGTGAGCCGGGCAGCATCGGGCAGGCCCCCGGCACGGTCGGTGTCGCTTCACCGACCGACGCCGCCGCGCAAGCAGCGGCATCGGGCTCCGTCGAGCAGGGCACCACCCCGCAGGCTTCCGCCGGGCACGACGGGGTGGCGCCGACCGACCGGCCGGCGACCGTCCGCCCCGAGTCGGAGACCACGAGCGAATCGGGAGTGGCCGGAACCACCGGTTACATCGCTCCCTCCGGGCCGGACTGGGCGACCGGATTCGCCCCGGCGACGGAGACACCCGCGACCGGCTGGGCGCCGCCGCCGTTACCGGGAGACCCCCCTTCGGCCGCCGGAGGGCCTCGATGAGCGTCGAGGCGGTGGTGGACGACGGGAAGGTGCGCTGCGGCTGGTCGCAGTCCTCGCAGCTCTACCGGGACTATCACGACACCGAGTGGGGCCGGCCGCTGCACGGCGACGATGCGCTGTTCGAGCGGATGTGTCTCGAGGCGTTCCAGTCCGGGCTGTCCTGGATCACGATCCTGCGCAAGCGGCCGGCGTTCCGGGCGGCCTTCGCCGGATTCGCCATCGACCGGGTGGCCGAATTCGGGGACGACGATGTGGAGCGGCTCCTGGCGGATCCAGGCATCGTGCGCAATCGCGCCAAAATCCTTGCGTGTGTCGCCAATGCCCGGGTTGCACGGGAGTTGAGCCCCGGGCTGGACGAGCTGCTCTGGTCGTTCGCGCCGCCCGCTCGCCCGCGCCCGCGCGAACTGTCCGACGTGCCCGCCGTCACACCCGAATCCGTCGCTCTCGCAAGAGAACTCAAGAAGCGCGGGTTCCGGTTCGTAGGTCCGACCACGGCGTACGCATTGATGCAGGCGACCGGAATGGTCGATGACCATCTGGCCGATTGCTGGGTCGATCTGCGGCGTTGATCACGCGCCACGCCGGTCGGTTTTCGAACTCAGGTACCCGGCCGGTTCGCTGATAAGGAAGAATAGGCGTGGTGCAGCCCAACCGGACATGCCTGTCGCGTCCGGCGGCTGCCTGTTGGTGACAACACATTAGTTCCGAGAAGTGCGCAGCAGACCGCGCGGATCTGGAGGGAGCAGAGGATGGCGGCCATGAAGCCCCGCACCGGGGACGGTCCCCTCGAGGCAACCAAGGAAGGGCGTGGAATCGTCATGCGGGTTCCACTCGAGGGTGGCGGGCGTTTGGTCGTCGAGCTCACGCCGGAGGAAGCGGCAGCTCTCGGTAAAGAGCTCACCGCGGTCACCAGCTAGCCGCTCGACCCAACGAAATACACCGGTGATGAAATTGCCGGCGCGAACCCGCGCGCGCAGATCCGGCCGGGTCACCGGCTGGATCTGCGCCCGTCGCGTCGGCCTCCTCGGCCGTGCGGCCGAGAATGCCCGGCGGATCACATGACCGGACCGAACCGCGGAACACGGCAGGCGGCACCCGGCACGACGCCGGAGCCGCCCACAGACCACGCCTCGTCCTTGGCCGCGATCGCATCCGCGGTGGCCTGCCCGGAATGTCGTGCGGGCGTCGAGCTCCGGGATCGTCGCCTGATGTGCGAGGCGGGCCACAGCTTCGACATCGCCAAACAGGGGTACGTCAGCCTGCTGACCGGCGCCGCCACCAAGATGACCGGCGATACCGCCGACATGCTGGACGCCCGGGCGCGATTCCAGAGCGCGGGCCATTTCGACCAGATCGCGCGCGCAGCGGCCGACGTCGTCGCGGATGGCGCACCGACCGGCACGATCCTCGAAGTCGGCGCCGGCACCGGTTACTACCTGGCCGCCGGGCTGGAGGCGGCGCCCGACGCGCACGGCATCGCACTCGACGTCTCGAAACCGGCGGCGCGCCGGGCCGCTCGCGCCCATTCGCGTGCGGCGTCGATCCTCGCCGACGTCTGGCGGGGGCTGCCGATTCGCGACCGTGCGCTCGACCGGGTGCTGTGCGTCTTCGCCCCGCGCAATCCGGCCGAGGTCGCGCGGGTGCTGCGCCCCGGCGGCGCCTTCGTCGTCGTCACACCCACGCCGCGCCACTTGGCCGAACTCATCGCCCCGTTGGACATGGTGGGCGTGCAGACGGACAAGGACGCGCGCCTGACCGACGCGCTGTCCGCGGATTTCCGGCCCGCCGGACGCGTCACGGTCGAATACGAGATGACCCTCGATCACGCCGCGATCGCGAATGTGGTCGGCATGGGTCCGTCGGCTCATCACGCCGCCGCATCCCGCGACCACCTGATCGCCGGCCTCCCCGAAGCGATGCCGGTGACGGCCTCGGTCACCGTCGCGTCCTACCACCGCTGACCGGCGGCCACCCTGCTCACCGGAAGAAGGCCGCAACCCGCTCCCGGTCGGCATAGACGTAGATCTCCGCGATGCGTCCGTTCGTCACCGTGAAAGCGAGCAGCACCCCGGGCTGCCCGTCGAACATGATCACCGCACCGGCGGCGCCGTTCACCAGCACCGGCCGCACATCCGAGGACGGCCGGGCGAACAGCAGGGCGCGGGTGGCGGTGTCGCGCGGGCCGTGAATTTCCCAACCGACTCCCGCACCGGCGTCGGCGCGCAGCACGATCTCCGGGGCCAGCTGCGCCACCAGAGCCTCGAAGTCGCCACGGCGGGCGGCGGCGAAGAACGCCTCCACCACCGCCCGCTGGTCGGCGAGTTCCCCGTCGGGTGTCGGCGCGGCCCGCAGTCGGCGACGAGCGCGACTGGCCAATTGGCGGGTGGCGGCCGGGGTCCGGTCCAACAGCGCGGCGATGTGATCGAACGGCACCGCGAAGCTGTCGTGCAGGACGAAGGCGATACGTTCGGCCGGCTCCAGCTGTGACAGCACCATCTGCATCGCCAGGCCCACCGAATCCGCCAGCAGCGCTTGCTCTTCCGGCGCCGCGGGACCGTCGGCGGCGACGAGCAGCGGATCCGGCAGCTGGGTGCCGCTCGGCTGTTCGGGCCGAGACCGTCGGGTGCGCAACAGATCCAGGCAGGTGTGCGCCACAGCCGTGGTGAGCCAGGCATCGAGGTTGCCGACCGTGCGGGGCGGGCTGCGATGCACGCGCAGCCAGGTCTCCTGGACGGCATCCTCGGCATCGGTCGCCGAGCCGAGCATGTGGTGCGCGAGCGCCCGTAATCGCGGCCGCTGGTCGTGCAGCCGTTGCAGGGCCTGCTCGCGCTCGCTCACGCCGGTCACATCCTCGCCACGCGCTACGCCGTATCAAGTGTGGCCGTATCAGTGCGACCACTCACCATCATCAGCCAGGAGGCAGCCATGCGCAGTCTTTCCCGCTCCGCGCCGGACGGTACGACCACGTCGGCCGGCACCATCGGACGCCTTGCCCGCCCGCCCGTGCTCGCGATCGCCGACGGCCGCTACCGCACCGTCGGTTATCGGGTCGCCACCGCGGCCATTGTCGCCGAGGCCGGGGTGGGCGGCGTCTGGGATCTCGCCCGCATCCCGTTCGTGACCGATGTGGTCACCCAGCTCGGGTACCCACGCTATTTCCTGGTGTTGCTCGGCGTGTGGAAGATCCCGGCCGCGATCGTGCTGGCCGCTCCCCGGCTCCCACTGTGCAAGGAATGGGCTTATGCCGGAACGTTTTTCGTCTACACCGGCGCGATCGCCTCACATCTGGTCACCGGTTACGCCCGCGCGGAGGTCGGGATTCTGAGCGTCATGACCGCGCTGACCGTCACGTCCTGGGCGCTACGGCCCGCCGACCGTTGCCTGCCCGGCCGTCAGCCCTTGCGGATGCGGTCGTAGAGGTCGGTCGTGCGCGCGGCGACCTGCGCCCAGCTGAATTCGGCCGTCGCGCGTGCCCGGCCGGCCGCCCCGAACCGCGCCGCGGTCTCCGCGTCCCCGGCGAGGTCGTTCACCAGGTCGGCGAGGTCTCGTTCGAAGTCGCGCGGCGTCTGCGGGTCGTAATGCGCCAGTCGTCCGGTCTGCCCGTCGAGAACCACCTCCGGAATCCCGCCGACGTCCGAGGCGACCACCGCGGTACCGCAGGCCATCGCCTCCAGATTCACGATCCCGAGCGGCTCGTACACCGATGGGCAGATGAAAACGCTTGCGGCGGAGAGGATCTGGCGCACCTGCTCGGTCGGCAGCATATCGCGGACCCAGAACACGCCGCCGCGTGTCGCCGCGAGTTCGCGCACCGCCGCGGCCGCCTCGGCCTCCAACTGCGGCGTATCCGGTGCGCCGGCGCACAGCACCAGCTGAATCCCCGGGTCGATATCGCGCGCCGCGGCGAGCAGGTGGGCGACCCCCTTCTGCCGGGTGATGCGGCCGACGAACGCCGCGATCGGCGCATCGTCGCGTACCCCCAATTCGGCGAGGACATCGCGGGCCTCGGGCACCGGCCCGCCCGGGAACCAGGCCCGCGTGTCGATCCCGTTGTGCACGACGTGTACTCGCCCGGGGTCGACGGTCGGGTAGGCATCGAGCACATCGTGGCGCATGCCCTCGCTGACCGCGATCACCGCGTCGGCATTCTCCATGGCGGTGCGCTCCGACCACGACGACAACCGGTAACCGCCGCCCAGCTGTTCGGCCTTCCACGGCCGGCGCGGTTCCAGCGAATGCGCGGTGAGGACGTGCGGGATGCCGTACAGACTCGCGGCCAGATGTCCGCCGAGCCCGGTGTACCAGGTGTGGGAGTGAACCACGTCGACCGCGCCGACGGCATCGGCCATGCGCAACTGCGCCGACATCATCTGCAGGGCGGAATTGGCGGCGTAGAGCATCGGATCGGGCTGATGGACCACCGCATCACCGCGTTCGGCGCCCATGCAGTGCACCGTCACGTCGCACAGCCGGCGCAACTGCGGGACCAGTTCGGTCACGTGTACTCCGGCCCCGCCGTACACCTCGGGGGGATATTCGCGGGTCAACATCGCGACCCGGAGCCGGTCGGGGTCGGCAGGCGATATCGGCTCGCGGCCGCCATCCGCGAAACTCACCGGTCCAACCTAATCGGTACGCCCCCGCCCCACCACACCTGCCCGGCCACGCCGGAGTGAACCGGCATCGGACACGCCGTGGCCTGGGACGGTAGGTTGAATTCCGTGAGGAGCCAGCCGCACGTACTCGGAGTAGTGCTAGCCGGTGGTGAGGGCAAACGACTCTTTCCCCTCACCAAGGACCGCGCCAAGCCGGCGGTCCCGTTCGGGGGCGCGTACCGCCTGATCGACTTCGTCCTCTCCAACCTCGTCAACGCCGGTTATCTGCGCATCTGTGTGCTGACCCAGTACAAATCGCATTCCCTGGACCGGCACATCTCGCAGACCTGGCGGCTGTCCGGCTTCGGCGGCGAATACATCACTCCGGTCCCGGCCCAGCAGCGGCTGGGACCGCGCTGGTATACCGGCAGCGCCGACGCGATCATGCAGTCGCTGAATCTGATCTACGACGAGGACCCCGACTACATCGTGGTGTTCGGCGCCGACCACGTCTATCGCATGGATCCCGAACAGATGGTCGCCCATCACATCGATTCCGGTGCGGGGGTGACCGTGGCGGGGATCCGGGTGCCGCGCAGCGAGGCCAGCGCCTTCGGCTGTATCGATTCCGACGAATCGGGCCGCATCACGCAATTTCTGGAGAAACCGGTCCATCCGCCCGGCACACCCGACGATCCGAATATGACCTTCGCCTCGATGGGCAATTACGTCTTCACCACGAAGGTGCTCGTCGACGCGATCCGCGCCGATGCCGACGATGTCGATTCCGATCACGACATGGGTGGCGACATCATCCCGGCGCTGGTCTCCCAGGGGCAGGCCGGTGTCTACGATTTCGCGCGCAACGACGTTCCCGGTTCCACCGACCGCGACCGCGGCTACTGGCGCGACGTCGGGACGATCGACGCCTTCTACGCGGCCCATATGGATCTGGTCTCGGTGCACCCGATCTTCAATCTCTACAACAAGCACTGGCCCATTCGAGGCACGGCCGAGAATCTGGCACCGGCGAAATTCGCGCAGGGCGGGCTCGCCCAGGAGTGCATCGTGGGCGCGGGCAGCATCCTGTCCGCGGCGACGGTCCGCAATTCGGTGCTGAGCTCGAATGTGTTCATCGAGGACGGGGCGACCGTGGAGGGCAGTGTGCTGATGCCCGGAGTGCGGATCGGCCGCGGCGCGGTGGTGCGGCGCGCGATCCTGGACAAGAACGTGATGGTCGGCGAGGGCGAGATCATCGGCGTCGATCTGGACCGCGACCGCGAGCGGTTCGCGGTGAGCAACGGCGGCGTGGTCACCGTCGGCAAGGGCGTCTGGGTCTGAGCCCCCGATGTCGGGGTGAGCAACCGGCTCAGCGGCCCGGCATCGGATACTGCGGCGGCGGGGCCGGTTCGGTGACGCCCGGACTTTCCGGCGTGTAGCAGAACGGCGCACAGGTACCGTGCGGCACTCTCGGATATCTCGACGGATCGTCGAACTTGTCGTCACTGACCAGCAGCATCACCAGCAGTGCCACGAAGACCGCCGCGCCGAGGCTGACGAGAGCCAGGACCAGCCACCCGCGAGGCGCGACCTCGATCAGGATTCCGCGCTCGTACACTCCCCGCCTCCCGGTACCGCCGAATTACCCACTGTGCCAATGGTATCGGCAGTCCGGTGGTCCCGGCCACGGAAAGTGCCGCCCAGCGCTCCGGGAGAGGAGCGACCGGGCGGCGAAATACCTTGCGGATCAGCGCAGATCGCGTCGGCGCCAGCCCGCGAGTCCGACCGCGGTGATCACCGCCGCGAGCACCAGCAGCACGATCACCGGCATCGCGCGGAAGTCCTCCGCCGGCAGTTTCGGCAAATGACCGTAGGGGTTGAGGTCCAGAACCCATTGCGGCATACCGGAGATCGAGCCGAGCAGATAGATCGCCACCCCCGCGGTGAACACACCCCACGCCACCGGGGTCCAGCGCGGCAGCAGTCCGAACAGCAGCACGGTGATCGCGGTGAACACCCACACCGCGGGAATCTGGATCATCGCCGCTTCCAGCGCCTGCGGGAACTTGCCGCCCATATCCGACGCGGCGATCCCGTAGGACAGGCCGCCGATCACGCCGGAGGCGAACAGCGCCACCACCGGACCACCGAAGGCGAAGATCAGATGGCTTGCGGCCCAGCGAATTCGGCCGACGGCGCCGGTGAGCACGGTTTCGGCGCGATCGTCGCTCTCCTCCGCGTACATCCGCAGCGCGGCCGAGATCGAGAAGGCCGCCGCGCCCAGGCCGACCATCGAGAAGGCGGTGTTCAGGAAGGCCTGTTCCACCCCCTGCGAACCGCCGAGCCGGGCGATGATGTCGCGGACGGTCTGGCTGGAGCCGATCTCGTCGCCGATGCCGTGAACCACGCTGCCGATGATCAGGCCGTAGAGCGCGAGCCCGACCGTCCACGCCGCCAGAGTGCCGCGCTGCAACCGCCAGGCCAGCCCGAACGGCCCGCTCAGCAGGGCCGATCCAGCGGTGGGACCGGGCCGGTCGGCGATCAGTCCGGCCCCCATGTCGCGCCGCCGCAGCAGCGTGTAGGCGACCGCGACCAGCACGACAGTGGTCACCGCATGCAGCAGCAGCACCCACCAGCGATCGTCCGCGAAGGGGCGGACCTGCAGCGACCAGCCCTGCGGCGACAGCCAGGTCAGGATGTCGGTCGGACCGTCTCCGGCCCGCGCGTCACCGATGGCGCGCAGGGTGAAGGTCACCGCGAGCACCGCCAGCGCGATGCCGCGGGCCAGCCGGGCACTCGCACTCAGCTGCGCGGCGACCGCGGCGACGGCCGCGAAGACGATGCCCGAGGCCCCCAGCGCCGCGCCGAAGGCCAGCGAGCCGTCGAACGGCACTCCCGCCGAGGCGATGCTCAGCGTCGCGACGATTCCGACCGCCACGCAGGCGGCACAGGTCAGCAGCAGGGTCGCGGTCAGGGCGGCGAAGCGGCCCACCCGAGTCGAGGCGAGCAGCTCCTCGCGTCCCGTCTCCTCCTCGGCGCGGGTGTGCCGGATGACGGTGAGGATGGTAGCGATGCCGATCAGGGTGTAGAACGCCCCTGCCTTCCACACGCCGGCCGCACCGATGCTGGTGTTGTAGATCGGGCCGTACAACGCCAGCTGCGCCGGACTGGACAGGATGGTGTGCGCGAAATTCTGCAGATCGGCCGGCGACGAGTACAGATTCTTCACGCTGGAGACGTAGACGCTGCCCAGCGGCGCCGAGAGCAGCAGCACCCACAGCGGCAATACGATGCGGTCCCGCCGCAGATACAGGCGCAGCAGCTGCCCGGTGCCGGTGAAATCCGAGGACCGAGTGGAGCGTTCGGCGAATCCGCCGTGCGGGCGGTCGAGGGTCGCGGTGGTCATTTCGTCGCCTCGCTCAATGCCTGCTCGTCTCGCGACGCGGAGGTGTGCGCGGGTCGCCGGGCATCGGCCGGCGCGTCGCCGTCGAGCGAATAGTGGCGCAGGAACAGCTCTTCCAGCGTCGGCGGCTGACTCACGAGGCTGCGCACTCCGGCGGCGCCGAGCACCCGGATCAGTTCGCCGAGATGTTCGCTGTCGACCTGGCAGTGCAGGGTGTGGTCCTCGATCGTGACGTCCTCGACGCCCGCGATGGCGCCGATATCGCCCGGGTCGCCGATGAGTTCGGCCTTGATGGACGTGCGGCTGAGATGACGCATCTCGGCCAGAGTGCCGCTCTCGACGGTTTTACCGGCGCGGATGATCGTGACCCGATCGCACAGCGCCTCCACCTCGGAGAGGATGTGGCTCGACAGCAGCACGGTAGCGCCGCGCTCGGCCGCCTCTCGCGCGCATTCGCGAAAGACCTGTTCCATCAACGGATCCAGGCCCGAGGTCGGTTCGTCGAGCAACAGCAGTCGCGCGTTCGAGGAGAACGCGGAGACGAGTGCGACCTTCTGCCGGTTGCCTTTGGAGTATGCGCGCGCCTTCTTGCGCGGATCGAGTTCGAAACGCTCGATCATCTCGGCGCGGCGCGCGGTATCGATGCCGCCGCGCATCCGCGCCAGCAGATCGATCGTCTCCCCGCCCGACAGCGACGGCCACAGCGTGACATCGCCCGGAACGTAGGCGATATCGCGATGCAACGCGACCGCATCGGTCCACGGATCGCGCTCGAGCACCCGGGCCTGCCCCGAGGTGCGCGCCAGGATGCCGAGCAGAATGCGGATGGTGGTCGACTTGCCGGCCCCGTTGGGCCCGAGGAAGCCGTGCACCTCTCCCTCGGCGACCTCGAGGTCGAGGCCGTCCAGGGCGCGTACCGATCCGAAATGCTTGTGCAGCTTCCGGACCTCGATTGCCGATGACATCGAATCTCCTTGTGAGATAAGGGTTCACATTTCGGCGAGCAACGAGTCGAGCACCGAGGAATCGGTGAACAGGCCGTGGGTGTTGGCCTCGACCGCCGGCAGCATCATCTGGTCGGCATACTCGCGCAACGCTTTTCGAAAGTCGAGCTTTCCTTCGTGGCGGGCGGCGTAGAGCTGCAGGAAGAAGAAGAATCCGCCGCCGTTCTGCACCGCCAGATAGTTCGCCGTCGCCGATACATCCCTGGGCCGGCGCAGGGTGCCAGCCTCGATACCGACCTCGAGATAGGACTCCACGTCCGCGCGCATCTGGTCGAACAGCGAGGTCATCAGCGTTCCGCCGGCCTGGAAGCTGCGCATCAGATACGCGGTGTAGGGCGCGAACTCCTCGATTTCGGCGAGGGCCTTCAGGGTCGAATTCGGCGAGGGCTGCTGGACGTATTCCGTCTTCGCGGCCCGGATGACGGCACGTACGTGCTCGTCACACGCCTCGCGCAGGCCGTCCTTGGAACCGAAGTGGTGATTGACGAGGCCGGGCGAAACCCCCGCCGCCTTGGCGATGGCCCGCACCCCGACCCCGAATCCCTCTTCGCCGAAGACGACGATCGCCGCGTCCCGGATTCGGGCGGGCGTGCTCAGATCCGAGGCGGATCCTTCCGGTACGGCTGCTCCCTTAAACACATGTTCAATATACTAAACACTCGTTCAATCCGCACGCAAGACTCGGCCCGTGACAAATTTCGGAAGCCGAACGCGCAGGTAGACAGCTTTCAGCGAGCTATTCCGGAACCGGCTCGATCGAACCGCCGGACCACGGGGAGCGGCGACTAGCCGCGCGAGGCGCAGAGCAGCCCGTCTCCGACCGGGATCAGCACGCTGGTCAGGGCGGGGTCCTCGGCCACGGCCCGGGTCGCCGCCCGCACCGCCTGGGTCGCGGCGTCGCGCTGCGCCGGATCGGGCACCCGCCCGCCCAGCAGCGCATTGTACATCAGCACCGCCCCGCCCTCACGCAGCAAACGTACGGCCTGCTCGACGTATTGCGGATGCTCGAGCGGGGCTGCGTCGATGAACACCAGGTCGTAGGCGCCGTCGGCAAGCCGGGGCAGCACGTCCAGAGCGCGGCCGTTGATCAGCCGGGTGCGCGCGGGCGCGACATCGGCCGCGCGGAAGGCGTCCTTGGCCGCACGCTGATGCTCCGGCTCGGAGTCGATCGTGGTCAGCGTCCCGTCCTCGCGCATGCCGTCGAGCAGCCACAGGCCGCTGATTCCGGCGCCGGTGCCGACCTCGACCACCGCTCGGGCGCCGAGCAGCTGGGCGTACATGCTGAGCAGCGCTCCCACCGACGGCGGCACCGGCGCGGCGCCCAGTTCGGTGGCCCGCTCCCGCGCGGCGATGAGGATCTCGTCCTCGACCACGGATTCCTCCACGTAGGCGAGGTTGCGCTGCAGGGCCGATGCCGCTGGGATGTGGCTCACGAATATGAGGCTAACGGCGTGGCTGTCCGGTTGCGCTACGACGGCCGGTGTTTTTCTCAGGTGTCCCTCAGCCTCCCCATACCACCGGCACATCGGGAACCGCCAGAGTATTGACCAAGCAAGGGCCGGCCGACCGCCGGACGGCGCCCGGGAACACCGGACTCGGGTCCGGGGTTGTACCCGGTACGCGACGACCACCAGTCGTCGTGCGCCTTCCACGGTCCCGAGTAGGAGGTCACCCCATCCACAAGGTCGATGCGGCGCGCGAGTACGCCACCCTGCCCGAGTCGAGTCTGCCGATCGGCGTCTCGGCCGATTACGAGCTGCCCGCTGCCGCTCGTAGCGATGTCCGTACCGAAGTCGAAGTTCGTCCGGAAGCCGAAGTCGGTCCCGAAGCCCGGGCCGTCGTCGCGAACGGCGCCGACTTCGACGATACCGAATCCGTCGCGGGCGAGGCCGCGGACGACGACGCGCTCAGCGGTACCGCCGCCTTCGACGCCACCGGCGACCGCACCATGATGCCGACCTGGGACGAACTGGTCCGCGAGCACGCCGACCGGGTCTACCGGCTGGCCTACCGCCTGACCGGTGACCCGCAGGATGCCGAGGATCTGACCCAGGAGACGTTCATCCGGGTCTTCCGCTCGCTGCAGAACTACCAGCCCGGCACGTTCGAGGGCTGGCTGCACCGGATCACCACGAATCTGTTCCTCGACATGGTCCGCCGGCGCAACCGCATCCGGATGGAGGCGCTGCCCGAGGACTACGACCGGGTGCCGTCGGAAGGTCCCGGGCCCGAGCAGGTCTATCACGATGCCCGGCTGGATCCGGACCTGCAGCGGGCGCTCGACGCGCTGGCGCCGGAATTCCGCGCGGCCGTCGTGCTGTGCGATATCGAAGGTCTGTCCTACGAGGAGATCGGCGCTACCCTCGGTGTGAAGTTGGGTACCGTGCGCAGCCGGATCCACCGCGGCCGTCAGGCACTGCGGGAATACCTTGCGCATAATGGTTCTCAGCAGCGGTTCGCCGCTGAGGAGAAAGTCGGGTAAACAGCGGTGCAGCGCCGCGGCCGTGCCCGGCGAAGCTGTAGTCCGTCGGAAGGGTGTGCATCCGTATGACCGGCGAGGGTCGTTTCGCCCCCACCGAACACCTGGCCAATGAGGCCGTCGTCGCATATGTCGACGGCGAGCTGAGAATGAACGCCTATCTGCGCGCGGCCGAACATCTGTCCCGCTGCCCCGAATGCGCCGCCGAGGTCGAGGCGCAGCAGCAGGCCCGGGTGGCATTGCGCCGGGCGGCACAAATGCAGATTTCCGCGCCGACCGACCTGCAGGACACGCTGAGCAGAATTCCGCTGGCCGACCTGACCGGACGTAGCACCGAAGATATGTCGCGCGGCGCGAGTTTCCTCGGCCTGCGGGCGGATTCGTTCCGTTTCGCTTCCTCCTCGAATCGAGAAATGGGATTCGAGAGCAGGCGGTGGACGGGATGGTGGCGCAAGTAGAGTTTGCGAACGTGACCACCGAATCGACGCCGTCCGCTTCATCGGATTCGGCGGCCAGGGGGAACCTGAGGCCGTCGGACGCGCCCGTGCTGGGGCCGCGCCCGGTGTACCGCCCGGATATCGATAAACACACCGCCCGCGCTTTCCGCCGCCCCGAGGGGCAGGCCGGATCCTTCGCATCGCATACCCAGGCCGCGTCCGCGCCGCGCCACGACAGTCCCGAATTGGTCAATCGCCCGCCGGACGCGGTGCTGGCCGAGGCCTTCGGCCGGCCCGCCGGTTCGGACGAGCGCCTGCAGCGCGATCCGGACGCCGCAACCGACACGCCCGATAGCGGCGCACCGGTCGATCCCTGGCGCGATCCCGCCGCCGCGGCCCGCCTCGGTGATCCCGCCATCCACACCCCCGCCCCGCAGCCGCTGCCGCCGGGTACCAAACTCGGCGCTCGCGAGGTGCTGTTCGGCGGCAGGGTAGCGCCCAAGGCGTTGGCCGTCCTGGGTGTGGTCGCCCTGATCATCGGCGTGCTCGGCGGCCTGGTGGGCCGGTTCACGGCCGAGAACACCGGGGCGCTGACCTCGCGCAAGATCGCGCTGCAGCAGGAGAGCAACACCGACAAACCGCACAGTCAGGTCGCCAAGGTGGCCGACGCGGTACTGCCCTCGGTCGTCTCGATCCGCGAGACCGTCGGCGACAACGGCGCCCTCGGTTCGGGCGTGGTCATCGACGGCAACGGCTATATCGTCACCAACAATCACGTCATCTCGATGGCGGCACAGGACAAAAGCGGGCGGGCCAAGATCCAGGCCACCTTCTCCGACGGCACCAGGGCACCGGCCCGGCTGGTCGGCCGCGACCCGAAGACCGACCTCGCGGTCCTGAAGGTCGACGTCAAGAACCTCACCGTGGCCCGGCTCGGGAAGTCGAGCGATGTGCAGGTCGGTGACGACGTGCTGGCCATCGGCTCACCGCTGGGCCTGAGCAAGACCGTCACCTCCGGCATCGTCAGCGCGTTGCATCGCGCGATCCAGGAGAGCCCGGAGGCCGGCGACGACACCGCCGGCGCCTTCGACGCCGTGCAGACCGATGCCGCGATCAACCACGGCAACTCCGGCGGCGCCCTGGTCGACGGCGAGGGCCGGCTGATCGGGATCAACACCGCCATCCGCAGCGAGAGCGGCGGATCGGTCGGCCTCGGCTTCGCGATTCCGGTGGATCTGGTGCAGCGGGTGTCGCAGACGCTGATCCGCGACGGTGTGATGTACCACCCGTGGCTCGGCGTGAGCGCGAAGACCAAGCAGGTCGAGAACGACGTCATGAGCGGCGCCGCGGTGGCCGATGTGGTCGGCAACAGCCCGGCCGCCAAGGCGGGTATCGCCGAGGGCGACGTGATCGTCAAGGTGGGTGATCGGCAGGTCACCGAACCGGCCGAACTCACCGTCGCCGTCCAGTCCCACCAGATCGGCGAGACGGTGAATTTCCAACTGATCCGCGACGGCCGTCAGGTCGATGTGCCGGTGACGCTGGAATCCGATAAGAACGCCCCGCAAGCACCCCAGTAGCCTGGTCTTATGTTCAATATCGGCTGGCCCGAGATGGTGATCCTGGTGGTCGCCGCGCTGGTGATTCTCGGCCCGGAACGGCTGCCGGGGGCGATTCGCTGGACCGCGCAGAGTCTGCGTCAGGTCCGCGACTACGCCTCCGGCGCCACCAGCCAGCTGCGCAACGATCTGGGACCCGAGCTCGACGAACTGCGCAAACCACTCGAAGAGCTCAACGAGCTGCGCAAACCACTCGAAGGTCTGCGCGGTATGACGCCGCGGTCGATGGTCACCAAGCACCTCTTCGACGGTGACGATTCGCTGTTCACCGGCACCTTCGGGGCAGCCAATCCGGGCAACGGCTCGTCCGGCGATTCCGGCACCTCACAGACCGGCTCGCCGAATTCTGTGACCGCACCCAGCTATTCGGTGCCCGAGCCGCCGAAACCGCTCGACCGCAACGAAAAACCGCCGATCGATTTCGACGCCACCTGACCGAAAAGCACTGATAGCACCCATTACGGACCGTCCGGTCCGGCCCAAATGCCCGGTGCGCTCGATGGATTCGGCCCCCGCGGCGGATTCGTCAACCGGACTAGACACATCCGGCTGTCGAGCTATCTAGACTTCGCACATGTCAGCCGACGAGGTGGCACGGGTGTTCGCGATCGAAGACAAGGTCGAACGCCTCAAGGCTGCCACCGAAGGGGTCGCGGCGGCCCAGCAGACCATCAACGAGCTCACCCGCATCCGCCGAGCGGTGATCAGGGAGTTGCACGCCGAGGGCTGGACCTTCGCCAGGATCGGTGCGGCAGCAGGACTTTCACGCGCCCGGATTCACCAGGTCAGCACCCAGGGCCCGGTGCCGGAGGGCCTGTTCTTCGGGCACGGACCACTCACCGTGCTCACCCCGGACCTGCGCGCGGTCACACGGGCCACGCCGCTGATCGGCGCGCCGGATGCCGCCGCCCCGCACCGGCTGGCAGAACTGTTGCGACAGCTGGGATTCACCGTCACGGTCGAACGATTCCTCCCCGGACGTCCCCTGAATCTCGACCGCGAGGGCCTGATCGTGCTCGGCGGGCCCGAATTGTCGCCCAGTCTGCGCTATCTGGTGTCGGCCGATCCGCGGCTGCGTCGGACCCTGGCTCGGGCCGGGCGGGTCCGCCGCGCGATCGAGGACCGGGCCGCCCGCCGGATCTACCGGCCGGGCGGCACCGAACCCTACGACATCGCCTATCTGGCGCGCCTGCCCCGCCCCGACGGCCACGGAACCATTCTCGTCATCGACGGACTACATCCGCCCGGATCGCTGGGCGCGATACGGCTTCTCGGAACACGGCTGGCGACTCTGCACGAACGCGCCGACACCCGCGCCTTCTCGACGGTGGTCGGCGTCCGCTACGACCGCCACACCGGCGAACCGATCGAAGTGGATCTGTTGACCCCGATCTACCGTCACGAACGCTGAGTTCTCGGCCTCCGCTTCGCTCCGGCGGGGTTTCGGCCCGTAGCGGATTCAGGCGGCAACCTCTTCGGGGCGCAGGGTGTTCATCGGCGGCCGATCCGCGAGATGCACATCGGTGGTCAATGCCGTGAATTCCTCACCGACCAGCGGGAATTGCGTCAATGCCGCACCCGAATCTCGAATTCCGCTGCGTCCCAGCACGGTTCCGAGAATCTGCCGGCTCATGACACCCAGATCCGACAGCGGACGATTGCGATGCGTGCGCACGCCCAGATTCACCTGGCCGATCGCCGAGAGGCCCAGCATGTCGAAAGTGTCCAGCAGCAGACCGATCTCCACACCGTATCCCGGGGCGAACGGCACCGCGGTCAACAGCTCGCGCGTTCCCGCGTACTCACCGCCCAAGGGCTGCAACACCTTCGACAGATCCGGACGCAACGCCGCCAGCAGCGGCCGCGCCACCAGTTCGGTCACCCGGCCACCACCGTGCTGCTCCACCGCCGCGCCCTGGCGCAGCGGCCGCCGGTAGTAGGCCTTCACCAGATGCATACCGTCCACGGTCAGCAGCGGACCCAGCAGTTTCGGCACGAACATCGGATCGGGATCGATCAGATCCGAATCGACGAACGCCACCAGGTCGCCGGAGGTCGCGGCCAGCGAGCGCCACAGCACCTCGCCCTTGCCGGGCACCGGCTCCAGTTCGGGCACGGCCTGCTCGCGGGTCACCACCTGCGCCCCGGCCGCCCGCGCCCGCTCGGCCGTCGCGTCCACGGACCCGGAATCCAGCACCACCAATTCGTCGACCAGCGTGCCGAGCAGCGGCCGGATACTGGCCACCACATCGGCGACCGTGCGTTCCTCGTTCAATGCGGGCAGCACCACCGACACGGTGCGCCCGTCCTTCGCGTCGACCAATTCGTCGATCGCCCACTGTGGTCGGTCCCACGTATTCGTGGCAGTCCAATCGAACGTCATACCAGACCTCGCAAGGTTCGTGCGGGGGGCCGGATGCCCTGAATCGCCGCGATCATGTCCACTACTCGCCGGGTTGCGGCGACCTCGTGAACTCGGAAGACCCGGGCGCCGGCCGCGGCCGCCCACGCGGTTGCCGCCAATGTCCCCTCCAATCGCTCGGAAAGTCCGACACCAAGAGTCTCTCCGATGAAATCCTTATTACTCAGCGCCATCAAGACCGGCCATCCGGTATTTACAAGAATGTCCACGGCCCGCAACAGTTCGAGCCCGTGATACGTGTTTTTCCCGAAATCGTGGGTCGGATCGATGAGAATCGCATCCGCCGCGACCCCTGCCGCGCGCGCCGCCTCGGCGGCCCGCACCAATGTGTCGGTGACCTCGGACACCACGTCGGCGTACCGGACCCGATGCGGGCGGGTGCGCGGCCGAGCGCCGCCGGTGTGGCTGCACACGATCCCCACGCCCAGTTCGGCGGCCACGCCCGCGAGCTGCGGATCCGCCCCGGCCCAGGTGTCGTTGATCAGATCCGCCCCCTCGGCCACCGCCGCCCGCGCCACCTCACTGCGCCAGGTGTCCACACTGATCAACAGGTCCGGATAGCGGGCACGGATGGCCGCCACGAACGGCACCACGCGCCGCGCCTCCGCCACGGCGTCGACCTCGTCGCCCGGCCCGGCCTTCACCCCGCCGATGTCGACCAGATCCGCCCCCTCGGACACGGCGCGCGCCACCGCGGCCATCGCGGCGTCGTCGGAGAAGGTGGCGCCCCGGTCGTAGAAGGAATCGGGGGTTCGGTTGACGATCGCCATCACCAGCGCCCGATCCGTCGCCACCGGCTTACCGCACAGGGTGGACAGCGGTGACGCAGAACTCATGGAGGTGAGTCTAATTGCCGGGCCGTCGGCGCCCTCGGACACGACCTAGCCTCGGGGTGCGGTACCGGCCGCCACCTCGTCGGGATAGCTCGGGTAGAACGGCACATATCCCTGGTCGCGGCCCTTCAGCGCATAGACCTCGGTCGAATCGTCCGGGGTGAATCCCTGCTTGCGCAGGTCCACCTTGCGGCTCTTGAAGGTCGACGTGGTCTCCAGTTCGGGCACCACGCGGACGAACAGCGGCACCGCATATCCGGGCAGGCGGTCGTAGAGCTGAGCGGCCAGGCCGGAGCCGTCGAAGGCGGCGCCGGCGGCGAGGGTCACCGCGGCCATCCCCGCCTTGCCGTCGGCTCCGGGCACGTCCACGCCGTACACCACCGCCTCGGTGATACCGGGCGCGCCGTCGAAGGCGCCCTCGACTTCGGTGGTCGCGACGTTCTCGCCCTTCCAGCGGAAGGTGTCGCCGAGGCGGTCGACGAAGGCGATGTGGCGCCAATGCTGGTCGCGCACAAGATCTCCGGTGTCGAACCAGCAGTCGCCCTCGTCGAATGCGTTGCGCACCAACTTCGATTCGGTCGCCGACTTGTCTGTGTAGCCGTCGAACGGGGAACGGTCGGTGACCTTCGCCAGCAGCAGGCCCACACCGCCGGAGGCAACCTTGCGCAGTCGCCCGTCGGGGTATCGCCGCGCCTTGCCGGTCTCCTCGTCGAATTCCACCACGGCGTAGGGCAGCGGCCCGAATCCGGCGGTGCGGTCCACGCCGAAGGCGTTGATGAAGGCGATATTTCCCTCACTCGCGCCGTAGAACTCCACCACCCGGCCGATGCGGAAGCGCCGCCGGAATTCGTCCCACAACTCCGCGCGCAGGCCGTTGCCGACGGCCAGCCGCACCGAATGTTCGTGTTCGCGAGACGATTCCGGCTGGTTGAGCAGATAGCGGCAGAGCTCGCCGATGTAGATGAAGGCCGTCGACCTGGTCGCGATGACCTCGCTCCAGAAGTTCGACACCGAGAATTTGCGTCCCAGCGCCAACGTCGCGCGCGAGCCGAGCACCGCGCCGAGCGCGACGGTCAGCGCGTTGTTGTGATACAGCGGCAGGCAGCAGTACATGGTGTCGCCACCACGCAGGCGGATGCCCAGACCGCCCAGCCCGGCCATACTCTTCGTCCAGCGCAGATGGGTCATCACGCTGGCCTTCGGCAAGCCCGTCGTGCCGGAGGTGAAGATCAGGAACGCACGCTCCCGGGCACGAATATCGGCGCACACCTCCGGGTCCGCCGGATCGGCGTCGCGGGCCAGTTCCCGCAGTTCCTCGGAATACAGCAGATTCGGCGGCGGCTCGGGCAGCGAGCGCACCGCGTCCTCGCATTCCTCGCCGATCACGTTGACCGCGCTGTCGAGCAGACCGAAGCTGTGGGCGAGCACCTGTTCGCGCTGATTGTGATTGAGCAGTCCGACGGTCGCGCCCAGCTTCGCCGTCGCCAGTACCACGAACAGCGTGTCGGGGCGGTTGGTCATCAGCACGCCCACCACATCGCCGCGGCGCACACCGCGCTGCGCCAGCACCTGCGCGAAGCAGTTCACCTCGGTATTGGCCTCGCCGTAGGTGTATTCGCGACCCTCGAAGCGCAGGAACGGCCGATTGGGATACCGCCGTGCCGCCTTCTGGAAGTACAGCCCGACCGAGGATTTGTCGTCGGCGCGCACGAGCATGCCGGTGGCGCCGCGCAGCATGCCCGGCGTTTCCACCGCCATCGCGGGCAGCCTGCGCACCAGATCCCAGAGACTGATCGTGTTGCGGGCCTCGGTGCTCACATTCTCCTCCAACGGGTTCCGGTCGAGCGGTGTCGAATCGCTCAGGCAGTGCCGATGCGCGGCGCGGTCAGGGCTCGGAATGCGGATGCCACATCCGCGGTCACGGTAATCCGATCCAGTGCGGGCCGTCCGATGAATCCGGCCGCGCTCAGTTCGTCCAGCCACGCGAACAGCCCGCGGTAGTGGCCGTTCGGATCCAGCACCACCAACGGCTTGCCGTGCAGTCCCAGATATCCGCCGGTCCACGCCTCGAAGAATTCCTCCAGCGTGCCGATTCCGCCCGGCAGGGTCAGGAAGGCGTCGGCGCGATCCTCCATGATCTGTTTGCGTTCGCGCATGGTGTCGGTGACGATCAGCTCGTCGCTGTCCACATCGGCGACTTCCTGATGCACCAGACGTTTCGGGATCACGCCCGTGGTGCGAGCGCCCCCGGCGCGCGCGGCCACCGCCACCGCACCCATCATCGACACATGCCCGCCGCCGGAGACCAATTGCCAACCGCGCCGGGCGATTTCACTGCCCACCTCGGCGGCCAGCCGCAGCGCGTCCGGATCCGTGGCGCTGGCCGAACAGTAGACACACACCGCGAACGGCTGCCCGTTCACCACTTGTCCTCCGTCCCCGTGGACTCCTCGCCGCGGCGCGCGGCGGCCTGCAGCACGATGTCGATCAGCTCCTCCACACTGTCGGTCACGTGCAGCAGTCCCAGATCACCGGGCGAGATCTTGCCCGAGCCGGCCGGCGAATCCCGCAGCCAGTCGACCAGCCCCGCCCAGTATCGACTGCCGAACAGGATGACCGGGAAGCGGGTGATCTTGTTGGTCTGCACCAGTGTGAGCGCCTCGAACAGCTCGTCCAGGGTGCCGAAGCCGCCGGGCAGGCAGATGAACGCCTGGGAATACTTGACGAACATCGTCTTGCGGGCGAAGAAGTAGCGGAAGTTGATACCGAGGTCGACCCATTCGTTGAGGCCCTGTTCCATCGGCAGTTCGATGCCGAGGCCCACGGAGTATCCGCCCGCCTCGCAGGCGCCGCGATTGGCCGCCTCCATCACGCCGGGGCCGCCGCCGGTGATCACCGCGAAACCGGCCTCGGCCAGCGCGGCGCCGATGGCCCGCGCCGCCTCGTATTCGGGGGTATCCACCTGCGTCCGCGCCGAACCGAAAACCGATACGGCCCTGGGTATTTCGGCGAGGGCGCCGAAACCCTCCACGAATTCGCTCTGGATCCGGAGCACCCGCCATGGGTCGGTGTGCACCCAGTCGGTGGGTCCGCGGCCGTCGAGCAGATGCTGATCGGTGGTTCCGGTGCCCTGTTTGCGGGCCCGGCGCAACATGATCGGGCCCCTGAACTTCGGAGTGGACTTCGGTGATCTGGTCGGTGCGGGCTCGGACGCGGTGGACATGGGACCGAACCTACCGGTTCAGCCCTTGTGACCGGTCAGGTAGTTGCGCAGGATCTCGGTGACGACGGTGATCTGGCGGGTGGGTACGCGCTCGTCCACCTTGTGCGCCAGGTTGGGGTCGCCGGGCCCGAAATTGACCGCCGGAATGCCGCGAGCGGCGAATCGCGACACATCGGTCCAGCCGTATTTCGCGCGCACCCCGCCACCGCCGTGGGAATGGACGCGTTCCACCAGGTTCTTCGCGGCCGGCGCCGACAGACCCGGCAACGCGCCGGGCGCACCGTCGGTCCGCTCGAAGCTCACATCCAGTCCGTCGAACACCTCGCGCACATGCTCGGTCGCCTCGTCGAGGGTGCGATCGGGCGCGAACCGGAAGTTCACCAGCACCTCGGCCTCGTCGGGCACCACATTGCCGGCCACACCGCCCTCCACCTTCACCGCGGACAACCCCTCGCGGTACACGCAACCGTCGATGTCCACCTCGCGCGGCACGTAGTCGCGCAGCCGCTGCAGGACGGGCGCCAGCTTGTGAATGGCGTTGTCGCCCAGCCACGCTCGCGCGGTATGGGCGCGGGTGCCGCCGAGGCCGAGGCGGACGCGCAGGGTGCCCTGGCAGCCGGCCTCGATCCACGCGCCCGACGGTTCGCCGAGGATGGCCAGATCGCCGTCCAGCCATTCCGGCAGCTCGCGTTCGATGCGGCCGAGACCGTTGTATTCGGCGGCGATCTCCTCGCAGTCGTAGAAGATCAGGGTCAGATCGCAGACCGGGTCGGCGACGGTCGCGGCCAGGTGCAGGAAGACCGCGTCACCGGATTTCATGTCGACGCTGCCGCAGCCGAACAGCACTTCCTCACCGTCGATCGTCTCGAACCGGCCCGGCACGTTGTCGGCGATCGGCACGGTATCCAGGTGACCGGCCATGATCACCCGGTGCGGCAGCCCGCGATTCGTGCGAGCCAGCACGGTGTTGCCGTGCCGCAGCACCTCGAAGCCCTCGGTCTGCTCACGCAGGGCCCAGGCGACGGTGTCGGTGATCGCCGCCTCGTCGCGGGAGACGCTCGGGATGTCGACGAGGGTCGCGGTGATCGAGATCGGGTCGGCGCGCAGATCGATGGTCACCGGACCAGCCTAATTGTTCGCACGTCTCACGACCGGGCCGAGCGGCTCCGGCCCTGGCGGCACAGGGAGCCCGCCACCTCGCGATCCGCACCCAGTAGGCTGAGGGGCCGTGAGCACACAGGGAGCATCCGCAGCCGGCCTAGCGACGGTGACCGTGAACGGGACGGTCCTCGACACCTGGTACCCGTATCCGGAACTGGGCACGTTCGAGACGTCCGAGACCACGCGGCTGAGCCCGAGCGACCCGGAGTACGCGCGCTTCGCCGATCTGGTCGGCCCCGACGAGGCCCGCCGGGTCGAGGTCGTCGCGGTGCGCACCACGATCGCGGACCTGTCCGCGCCGCCGATCGACACCCACGACGAATATCTGCGCCTGCATCTGCTCTCGCACCGGCTGGTCCGCCCGCACGGGCTCAGCCTGGAGGGGCAGTTCGGCCTGCTGGCCAATGTGGTGTGGACCAATTACGGCCCGTGCGCGGTCGAGGACTTCGAGCTGGTGCGCGGAAAGTTGCGCGCCCGCGGTCCGGTCACCGTCTACGGCGTCGACAAATTCCCCCGCATGGTCGACTACGTGCTGCCCGCCGGCGTCCGCATCGCCGACGCGGACCGGGTGCGGCTGGGCGCGCATCTGGCCGAGGGCAGCACGGTCATGCACGAGGGTTTCGTGAACTTCAACGCCGGCACCCTCGGCGCCTCCATGGTCGAGGGCCGCATCTCCGCCGGTGTGGTGGTCGGCGACGGTTCCGATGTGGGCGGCGGCGCCTCCATCATGGGCACCCTGTCCGGTGGCGGTAAGCAGGTCATCTCGATCGGCGAGCGCTGCCTGCTCGGCGCGAACGCGGGCCTGGGTATTTCGCTGGGCGACGATTGCGTCGTCGAGGCCGGCCTCTACGTCACCGCGGGCACCAAGGTCGCGCTGCCGGACGGCCGCACGATCAAGGCGGCCGAACTGTCCGGCCAGTCGAATCTGCTGTTCCGCCGCAACTCGCTGACCGGCAGCGTCGAGGTGGTCGCGCGCAAGGGCACCGGCATCGAACTCAACGCCGCCCTGCACGCCAACTGATCTCACGCGAAACGCCCCTTCCCGCTCGGCGGAAGGGGCGTTTCGTGTCTCGTGCCGGGCCTAGTCGGTGCCGGCCTAGTCGATGCCGAAGCCGAGCACGCGCTGCGGGGTGATGCGGATCAGTTCCCGCGAGCCGCCGTCGAGGTAGGTGTCGACATCTCGCAAAGCCTGTGCCACGCCACGGATTTCGAGGCAGCGCACCTGCCACGGATTCACCGAGGCGATATCGTCGACGACGAACGCGACCCGCTCCTCCTTGGCGAGATTGCGGAACTTCTGCGAGGCGCCCATGTTGTGGCCCGCGATATCGATGGTGCCGAGGGCTTCGTTGTAGCGGAAACCCACCGGGTTGTTCTGCGGCGATCCGTCCGGGCGGATGGTGGCCAGCCGACCCAGGCGTTGGCCCGCCAGATACTCGATCTGGGCTGCAGACAGCGTTGCGATCATGCGCCGACCTTAGAACCTCGAGTGCGGTACAGGTCAACCCGCCACGTTCCCGGCACCGGATCGTCGGATCAGCGCAACTGCTTCTTCTGCACCTTGCCCATGGCATTGCGCGGCAACTCGGTCACCATCAGCACCTCGCGCGGCCGTTTGTGCGCCGACAGCTGCTGGGCGACGAAGTCGATCAGTTCCCGCTCCGACATCGGGGTGTCCGCGCGCGGCACGACGTAGGCCCGGATGCGCTGCCCCAGATCCGCGTCCTCGATCCCGACCACCGCGACCTCGGCCACATTCGGGTGACCGAGCAGGCAGGTTTCGACCTCCCCGGCCCCGACGCGATAGCCACCGGATTTGATCAGATCCACCGATTCGCGCCCGACGATGCGATGGAATCCCTCGGCGTCGATCGCGGCGACATCGCCGGTGACGAACCAGCCGTCCTCGGTCCAGCTGTCGGCGGTGGCCTCCGGCCGGTTGAGATAGCCGTCGAACAGCATGGGCCCGCGCACCTGCAGTCCGCCGATACTTTCGCCGTCGTGCGGAACCGGCGCGCCCGTCTCGTCGCGCAACCGGGTCTGCACGCCCGCCACCGGCAGGCCGACCCAGCCCGGCCGGCGCTCGCCGTCGGCCCGAGTGGAGAGCGTGATCATGGTTTCGCTCATGCCGTAACGCTCCACCGGCGCCTGACCGGTGAGCTCACGCAGCCGTTCGAAGACCGGAATCGGCAGCGGCGCGCTGCCGGAGATCAACAACCGGGCATTCGCCAATTCCTTTGCGGCATCCGGGTCTTCGGCGATACGCGACCACACCGTCGGCACGCCGAAGTACAGGGTGCCGGCCGCGGCCGCATAGGCGGCAGGCGTGGGTTTTCCGGTGTGCACGAGGGGGCTGCCGACTCGCAGCGGCCCGAGCACGCCGAGGATCAGACCGTGCACGTGGAACAGCGGAAGGCCGTGCACGAGTGTGTCTTTCGAGGTCCACGCCCACGCCTCGAACAGGGCGTCGAGACCGGCGGCGATCGCGCCGCGACTGAGCACGACACCCTTGGGCGCACCCGTGGTCCCGGAGGTGTAGAGGATGAAAGCCGTTGTGTTCGCGGGCGGTTCGGGATGGCTGTGCCAGGAGCGGGCGTGTTTGCGCACCGGAATCACCGGCAGCGTGGGGTTGTCCGGCGCCGCGCCGAGCCAGGCCCGCGCCCCGGAATCGGCGAGGATATGGTCCAGTTCGGCCGATCCGGCATCCGGCGGCACCGGCACGGCGGCGACCCCCGCGATCAGGCAGCCGAGGATGCCCAGCACGGTGGTGGCGGTCGGGCGGGCGAGAATCGCGACGCGGCCGGCGCCGGCGATGCGTTCGGCCACCGAGGTCGCGGCGCCGACCAGGTCGCTGCGCGAGAGCGTCTCACCGTCGATGGTGACCGCATCGGGAATGTCGTATCCGGCGGCCACGGCGGCCGGATTCAGCGAGGGCAACAGCGGCAGCGAACCGTAGGACATCGCGCCAACCTATCAATCCGGCTCGACGATCCGGCACTGCCGGCACTCTCCCCGGCCGAGCGGCCGATTGCGAATTCGTCTCGTCGCCCCGCGGCCGTTGACAGCGCATTGAGGTGGTGAGACTGTCGAAGTGCAGCCTTCTCACGCGGAGATGGGGGTCGACGATGACCACGTCCATTCGCACGTCGCCCGGGCAACCGGTCGCCGACTACGATGTCGCGGCACACCTGGACGGTTCGGCCGCCTTCTTCGGTGCCGCGGCCAACGTCATCATGCAGCTGTCGCTTCCGCCCGTCGGCTACGGCGTGGTGGAGAGCACCGTCGACAGCGGCAAGGTGATGGTGCATCCGGTCAAACGCACCCGCACCACGCTGACCTACCTCGCCGTGGCCATGCTGGGCAGCGACGACGAACGCGCCGCCTACCGCGCCGCCGTGAACTGGCAGCATCGTCAGGTCCGCTCCACCGCACAGAGCCCGGTCAAGTACAACGCCTTCGATCCGACGTTGCAGCTGTGGGTGGCGGCCTGCCTGTACTGGGGTTCGCGCGACCTCTACGAGCGCATGCACGGCCCGATGCCCGAGCAGGAGGCCGAGGCCTTCTACCGTCACGCTGCCCGGTTCGGGACCACCCTGCAGATGCCGCAGGCACTGTGGCCGGCCGACCGCGCCGCCTTCGACGCCTACTGGAACCGGCAGATCGCCGAGGTCCGGATCGATCCGACGATCCGCGCATACTTCGACGATCTGGTGGACCTGAAGATGTTCCCGCCGCCGATCCGCCTGGCGTTCGGGCGATTTCACCGCTGGGTGGTCGCCGGGTTGCTGCCGCCGAATCTCCGCACGCAGATGGAGATGCCGTGGACCGAATCCGACGACCGCCGTTTGGCCCGGTTACTGCACGCGGTCGGCGCGGTGGAGGAGCGAGTCCCCAAGCAGCTCAAGATGTTTCCGGTCAACGCGTATATGTTCGACATGCGCCTACGGCGGCGTTTGGGACTGCGGCTGGTGTGAGGCACGACGAAGTAGGCACCGAGTTCCCCGTTATCTTTTTCCCAGCTCCAATCAGGGGCTACGGTCGCCGGGCCCGGTATGGCTCTTTGCCCCCAGTCTCTC